>JAZDIW010000225.1:0-2262 GCA_043804575.1 bacterium | reverse complement strand
TGACCGACTCTTTCGCCGGCTGCAGGACATTGAGGCGGCTCATCCGGAGCTGACTACACCGGATAGCCCGACGCAACGGGTGGCCGGTCAGCCCCTCGAAGGCTTTGCGACGGTGCGCCACCCTTTCCCTTTGCTCTCGCTTCAAAACACTTATAGCGAGGAGGAGGTGCGGGATTTTCACCGGCGGGTTGTGGAAGGCTTGGAGGGCCGGGAACCGCAATACGCCTGCGAATTGAAATTCGACGGAGTCGCCGTTTTGCTGCACTATCAGAATGGCCGTTTTCTTCTCGGAGCGACCCGCGGAGATGGGGAAGAGGGGGACGATGTGACGGCGAATCTGCGCACGATTCGTTCCTTGCCACTCTATGTGAACCCGGCACACGCGGTCGCCGGACGCTTTTTTGTGCGCGGCGAAGTGATTATGGAGAAAGAGGCTTTCTTAGCCCATAACGCCGAGCGCGAGGCGGCGGGCGAAAAACCCTTTGCCAATCCGCGGAATTCGGTGGCCGGTTCTCTGAAAATGCTCGACCCGGCGCTCGTGGCAAGGCGACCGCTCAAGATTTTCTGCTATGCCTATGTTCCCGAAGCAGGAAACGACCCTGACGCCACGCAGAGCGGGAACCTTGAGGCCCTAACGCAGCTCGGATTTCCCACAAGTCCCCAGTGGAGCAAGTGCAAATCCTTGGAAGAAGTGCTCAGTTACTGGCGAACTTGGGAGAAGCGGCGCGATAGCCTGCCCTTTGAAGTTGACGGTATCGTGGTCAAAGTGGATCGCTTGCAGGATCAGGCGGTTTTGGGCATGACCGCGCGCGCGCCTCGCTGGGCCATGGCATTCAAATTCCCCGCCCGGCAAGCACAAACACGGCTGAAGAAGATCTCATTGCAGATCGGGCGAACCGGAGCCTTGACGCCTGTGGCCGACCTGGAACCTGTGCAATTGGGAGGAGTGACCATTCGGCGCGCCACTCTTCACAATGAGGAGGAAGTGGCACGACTCGATGTTCGTGAAGGGGACACGGTCTTGCTTGAACGGGGGGGAGATGTCATCCCCAAGATTGTCTCCGTTGTCCCGGAGCTGCGTCCCCCGGGCACGAAAGCTTTTCGTGTGCCGACGGCCTGTCCCGTCTGTGGTGCCCGCTTGGAAAAAGAGGAAGGCGAAGCCGTTTCGCGCTGCGTCAACGAGGAATGCCCGGAACAGGTGAAGCGGCAAATCGAGCATTTCGCCAGCCGCACAGCCATGGATATCGAGGGTCTGGGCAGCGAAACCGTCGAGTTGCTCTACGAAAAAGGTCTCATTCGCGACATCGGCGACATCTTCTATCTGAAGAAATCGCAAATTGAAACGCTGGAGCGGTTCGCGGAGAAATCGGCTCAAAATCTCATCGAGGGCATTGAGAAGGCGAAGACCCGACCCCTGGATCGCTTAATTTTCGGACTGGGTATCCGCTTCGTCGGCGAGGGCACGGCGCGAACACTGGCTCTTCGCTACAGGTCTCTGACCGATTTGAGAAAGGCCTCCTTTGAAGAACTCCAAGCTGTTCCGGAAGTCGGTCCCCGGATTGCCGGCGCGATTGTCGAGTGGTTTGGCAGCAAGCGCAACGAGCGAGTCTTGGAAAAGCTCATCGAGGCCGGTGTTCGAATCCGGAGCGAACACCGGGGTCCAACGGAAGAGAAATTCAAAGGAATGACTTTCGTGCTGACGGGCGCTTTGCAGAAATACACTCGGGAACAAGCCGAGGAAATGATTATCGCACAGGGAGGTCGCGTTTCCTCGTCCGTATCGAAAAAGACTTCCTATCTGCTGGTTGGAGCAAATCCCGGCTCCAAGTATGATAAGGCGGTCGAATTGGGCGTTCCCGTCGTGAGCGAATCCGAATTCATCGAATGGATATCCTCGAAGAAGTAACTTTGGCGAGTTTCGGTGGCGAGGAATAGAAACCTATTCTCATAAAAATATGAGAGTGTCCACTCTGCCCAGCGAGGTCTCATGGCAACAACAGCAGACATACGCAACGGATTGACGATCGAAATGGATGGTCAGATCCTTATGGTAACGGACTTTCAGCATGTCAAGCCCGGGAAAGGGGGAGCCTTTGTCCGGATCAAATTGAAGAATGTGCGCACGGGGCGCGTCATTGACCGGACGCTCAACTCCGGAGCTTCCATTGCCGTTGTCCGCCTCGATGTGCGCGATATGCAATATCTTTTTCATGACCACACGGGCTACAACTTCATGGATCAAGAGACTTTTGAACAACTCTC
>JAZDIW010000224.1:0-4372 GCA_043804575.1 bacterium | reverse complement strand
GCTTTCACCGCGGGCCAAATGCCGAAAATCAGCCCCACGGCCGAGCAGAAAATGATCGAAAGCGTGATGGACCACACCGGAATCGGCGTCGGGAATTTCAGGAAGTGGTTGATCACGATCGCGAGTAGGAAACCCACAAGGATACCGATGCCGCCACCCACTTCGGAAAGCATAATCGCTTCGATGATGAACTGACGCAGAATGCCGATGCGCGTACCCCCGAGCGCTTTGCGCACGCCAATTTCGCGCGTTCGCTCGCGCACCGAAACCAGCATGATATTCATGATTCCGATGCCGGCCACGAGCAAGCTGATGGCACAAATTCCGAAGGCCGACACGCTGACCCACCGCGAAATGTTGCTGAAGGACTGTTGCAGAGTTTCCGGCGTCCAGATATAGAAATTGTTCGGCTGGCCGGGTTTCAATCTCCGCTCCACGCGCATCACTTCCGTCACTTCCTCGATCGCCCGCTCAAAGACATCCGCCGACCAGGCTTGCACGGTGAGGTTCACGGAGCGCTTTCCATAGATGTGAAAGAAGGTCGAGAGCGGAATGCAGCAGTAGCGGTCCTGAGACTCGCCAAGCGCTTCTCCGCGCTTCTCAAAGGTTCCGATGACTTCATAGCGATCCGGCCCAATGCGGATGTGTTCTCCGATGGGATCCATCGTACCAAAAAGGCTTTCCACGATATCATCACCGATGATAATCACACGCCGGGCGGACACGACATCCATCTCCGCAAGAAAACGGCCTCGCTCCACATAGAGTCCGTTGTTCAGCGCAAACTCCGGTGTTCCTCCCGCAAGTTGAACGACCGGATCACTCTTGAGTCCGCCTCGCCGAGCGGTCAGACCCCCCCATTCCGCCCACGCTTCGACGCCCACAGCCCTTACGGACGGACATCGCTCGCGGATCGCGTCGGCCAGCTCAGGCTCGAGTTTTGGCCGCCTCTCCCGGTCGCGATTATGCGGCCCGAACATCATGAGCTCATAGCGCTGGACTTGGAAGACATTGGCCGAAAGCGCATTCCTCATCTGGTCATCAATAATGGAGCGCACACCGGCAATCACCGTCATCGAGGCAATGATCGTGGCGACGCCCACGATGACTCCCAAGAGAGTCAACGCCGCGCGCAGCTTGTGCGCCCAGACGGCATCGAGCGCCATGCGCAAGGATTCAACAGTCGAGGTCAACATCGTCCACTCTCCTCCGTCACGGGCAAGGGCTCCGGAACCTTCCCCTTCCACCAGGGGAAGACCTCTCCCAAAAGAAGACAGGTCATCGCCGTCAAGGGCACCGCCACAATGACTCCCAGCATACCGAAGAGCGTTCCCATGACCAAAATCCCAATCATCACAAGAAGCGGGGAGAGTCGGACATAACGCTGCATCAGGAGAGGAGTGATGAGATTTCCTTCCAAGAGCTGACTCGCGACCCAGATGATAAGGACCCAAACAATCTTCGACGGTTCGGTGAATACGGCCCATGAAAGCGGCCCCAGCGCCGTCAAAATGGGGCCGAGATAGGGAATCGCGCTAAAGAGCGCCGCTAAGATTCCGAAGACAAGAAAGTAGTCTACTCCCGCGATCCACAAAGCGACCGTCGTAAAGAGTCCCATAAGGAGCATCGCCGACAACTGCCCGAGTATCCACCCCTGAACCAGGCGCACGGCACCGACAGCCAACTCGCCCATGGCCTCCGGAGTGCGATGGCGAAAAAGATGGCAGAAAGTCCGAAAGGCTTGGCGGCGCTCTATCGCAAGAAAAATCCCCAAAACAAGAACCGTGATCGCATCCACCGCGAGAGCAATTCCTCCGGAGAGAATCTTGAGTAGCCTCGCCGCCGCGTTGCCGGCCAATTTGGCCGCCTCTTCGGCGAGTTTCTCCGGCCGGATCCCGGGGGCCCAGTTGCCGAGTTCCGCAAGCCAAAACGCGAGATAGGAACGCACTCTCTGAAGAAAGGCAGGCAATTGCTCCACGAGCGCGGCGGCCTGATTCGCAAGCGGGCTGATCAGAAACAATCCGAGGAGGGCCACAAGGACGGCCAGTCCGGCCAATGTAGAGAGCACCGCCAGCCAACGAGGCCATTTGAACTTGCGTTCCAGAGGCGCAGAGAAATAGGCCAGAAAAATCGCCACCAAAAAGGCCAGGAAGAGCAGGAAAAGGATGTGCCACAGGTAATAGACCGCCGCGGCCGTTGCCAGCGCGGCAATCACCACGAGCGTCCGGAAGTAAAGAGTTCGCAAGTCCAAAGGGGGTATGGTCAAGTCCGCGTCTTCCTCCGGCTATCCTTCCTATTCATAGCGCAAGGCCTCGATGGGCCGCAGGCGCGCGGCTTTCATCGCCGGATAAATTCCAAAGAACAATCCGACGAAGGCCGCGAAGACGACTCCGAATCCCACGACCCAGACGGGCATCGTCGTAGGAAGGAAATTATTCACACCTTTTGTTCCAAGATAGGCAAACCCTACACCCAACACTCCGCCGACCGAACAAAGGACGGCGGATTCGATAAGAAACTGCCAACCGATCATCCAGCGCTTGGCGCCAAGGGCTTTGCGCAATCCGACTTCCTGCGTTCGTTCGGTGACGGAAACGAGCATGATGTTCATGATGCCGATCCCGCCGACGACCAGAGAAATGGCGGCGATAAGGAATCCTCCCAAATAGATCCCCGTCATGATTCGAAGGAAAGCATTCATCAGAGAGGACTGTTGGTTGATACCGAAATCATCCGGCTCGAGCGGCCCCAGATGCCGCGCCCGCCGCAAGATGCCCCGCAGTTCATAGACGAGGTTGTCCACCTCTTGAGGGCTCGCCGCTTTGATAATGATGGACATCCAGTGACGGCGACCATACTCCTTCATAAAGGTCCCAATCGGCACCGTGACATAATTGTCCATGGATTGGCCGAAGAGCTTGCCAATCCTCTCCTGCACCCCCACAACTCGAAAGGAAATCGTCCCGATCTTGATCCGCTGACCCAGAGGACTTTGCCGGGGAAAAAGCTTCTGCGCCACTTCGCTGCCGAGGACGCAGACATGCCGATTATGCTGAACATCCGCTGCAGTGATGAATCGTCCAAGTTCGGGACGAGTGGGATTGGTATGGATGTAATTCTCGTTGGTGCCGCCAATATCCACGCGACTGAGTTTCCTCTCGCGAAATCCCACGGTGCGCTGCGTCTCCGCCCAGGGAGAGACGGCGACGGCCAGCTCGCTTTCCTCCTCGATTCGGCGCATGTGGTCCAGCGTAATCTCGGGGCGCTTCATCATCTCGCGCCAATTGTGGCTGAACCATTCAAACTTGCTGACATAGACCGTATTGCTCCCCAAGAAGGCAAACTGACCGGCGACGGATTTGTTGAGGCCGAGGATGATGGAGCTCATCAGAATCACCGTCGTCACTCCGATGACAATGCCCAGAGTGGTCAGAATGGCGCGCACCTTGTTCGCTCGCAGCGCCCTGAACGCAATGCGCAGTCCCTCAAGAATTTCTATGATGAAACGAATCATTTTCAGTAATCAGGAGAATTTTCTATCCGAGACCTGCTGCGAGCCCATCTTGTACGAAGAGCAATCCTATTCAAGTCAGAGACCCCCTTTGTCAATGAGGGAGTAAGCGCGCCCTTCTGTCAATGAATTCTATTTCGGAATAGACCTTAGAAATTCGGCTCAGGCAACGACCTCATCCTTGTCAATCAGGCCGTCATGGAGACGGACAATCCGCTTGGCTTTGCGGGCGATATACTCTTCGTGGGTCACCAGAATAATCGTATTGCCTTGCCGATGAATGTCGTCAAAAACGGCCATGATTTCCTCACCGGTGGTGCTGTCGAGATTTCCGGTGGGTTCGTCGGCCAGGATGATCGACGGATTGTTCACCAGCGCGCGTGCAATGGCGACGCGTTGGCGTTGACCTCCGGAAAGTTCGTTGGGCCGGTGGTGAGCACGGTCCGCCAGGCCGACCGATTCCAGCGCCTCCTTGGCTCTTCGGCGGCGAAATCCGACAGGTTTCCCCGCATAGACCAGCGGCAATTCCACATTATAGAGCGCGTTGGCACGTGGAAGAAGATTGAAAGTTTGAAAGACAAAACCAATGCGGCGATTTCGAATTTCGGCCAGGCGATTGTCGGAAAGTCGCGAGACATCCTCTCCACCAAGCATATAGACTCCGCTGGTCGGAGTATCCAGGCAACCAATCAGATTCATCAGAGTGGATTTACCCGAACCCGAGGGCCCCATGATGGCCAGATACTCATTGGGGTTCACCCGCATGGTGATGCCCCTGAGTGCCGGCACATCAATCGTGCCCACCTTATAGATTTTCACAATGTCACGAAACTCAATCAGGTGGCTGTTCTGCATCTTCTC
>JAZDIW010000223.1:0-10169 GCA_043804575.1 bacterium | reverse complement strand
TCTTGGCAACCACGAGCAGAATCTCGTCCACTTGAAAAGGCTTCATAATATAGTCCGAAGCCCCCAGCCGCAGGGCTTCCACCGCCGATTCCAGCGAGGCAAAGGCCGTGATAACGATGACGGCAAGTTGGGGATGCCGCTTGCGAGCCAGCGCGACCAGCTCCAGTCCGCTCATTTCCGGCATTCGCAAGTCGCTGATAAGGAGAGCAAAACCGTCCTGTGCGAGGGCTTCCAAGGCTTCCTTCCCGCTTCCGACCGCGTGCACCGAGTAGCCTTCCTTGCTCAGCACAACAGTCAGAAATTCCCGCATGCTCTCCTCGTCATCCACCACGAGAATGCGCTCAGTTCCCATAAGTCATCGCCTCCTTTTGCTTGGAGACCGCCTTGACAGAGTCTAAGACAAGCTCAAAATAAGTTCCTTCTCCCGGCCGACTGAAAAACTTGAGTTGCCCCCCGTGCCCTTCCACCGCCCGAAGCGCCGTCGGAAGAGCCAGTCCGAGATGGCGCTGCCCGTGCTCTCCGAAAGGTTGAAAGATGGAATCCTGTATCTCATCCGATACAACTCTTTGCGGCAAACGAAAGTACACATGCACCCGTTGCGCAGTAAGCTCGTGTATGCCGATTTCCACCACATCTCCCTTCTCGGCCCAGGATGAAAGCGCCATCAGCACCGCATCCACAATCATTCCGAACTGCGACTCATCCACCTCCAAAGTCAGTTCGAGAGGCAACCGTATATCCAGTGGGATGAAGTCTCCCGCCCTGCGCTGCAGGAATTCGGCGAGATATATCCGCCTTTTTCGAGGGACTTCCAATCGAGCGAAGGCGGAAAAATCGCGCAGCAATTGGTTCAAACGCCGCGATTCCCGAAGCGCGAGCTGCCCCAGCCGCTGCGTATCGGACAAGTCGGCGCCTCGTCCGGTCAGCATCTCGACACAGCCGCTAATCGTCGCCAAGGGATTGCGAATCTCATGCGCCAAATCTTTCGCGAGCTCTCCCACGGCGGCCAGCCGCTCTCGCCGCCATCTCTCGCGCTCTTCCTCTTTCTGTTTCGTGAGATCCCGAAAGAGAATCACTTTTCCGCGCTCTCCCCCGCTCTCGCCTCGCAGAGGAAAGGCCGAGAATCCCACAGGCCGGCGCGTTCCGTCCGGCAGAAGAATCTCGATCTCGCTCGGACGACCTTCCCTTTCGATCGCTTCGACGGCGCGGAGAAACTCCTGAACCATCGGCGCCGCCCCCATTCCACCTTTGTGCGGCCAATTCTCGTTCCCCGGAATTCCAAGCACCTGCCGACCCGCACGATTGAAATAGAGAGTCTCGCCCGTTCGAGTGACGGCGAGCAATCCCGTGCCCAAGGATTTCAGAATCGTCTCCGTATCCAGGCGAGTTTGCGACAGCTCGCGCCGCGCGTGTTCCAACGCCCGATTTCGCTCCTGCAACCTCTCGGCCAAGTAGCCGGTCAGAACCGCCGTCAGCGCAAAATAGATTCCATAGAGAAAGAGAGGAAACGCAATCCCCTCCAGGATATGCGGCTGCCATTGCAGCAAGACGCATGCATAGCCGATTTCGGAGAGTGCCGCGATCCAGAGACTGCCCCACAGCCCGAGGAATAAGCTCGCAGCACCGATAGAGAAGAAATAAAGGAAGACGAACTCGCTGACCGCGCCTCCCGTATAGGAAATCACGGCCGTGTCCAAGGCAACACCAAGAGACAGCGTGACCCACCGAAGAAGCCCCGTGGCTCCCCGAATCTTGAAGAGGAATGCCGCGGCGCCAACGAGCAGGAGATTTCCAAGCAAAAGCGTCAGCAGGGGCCACCGCTCTTTGGGACTCTCCGCCAAGAAAAGGAGAGCCAACCCAAGGATGACGCCCACGAAGAGAAACCGCGCCTGGAGGTAATGCGGGAAATTCCGCTCTTTGTCTGAGATGATTCCCATGGACAACCCGAACTCTCTCTCGGCATCCTTTCTATTTGATGGCTCCGACAAGGTCGAACATCGGCAGATACATGGCGATCAGCATGCCGCCGATAAGTCCGCCCATGAGGACAATCACCACCGGTTCAATCAGCGAGGTCATGGCCGCAACGGCCGCATCCACTTCTTCATCATAGAAATCGGCGATCTTCCCCAACATTTCCGCAAGGCCTCCGGTCTGTTCCCCGACGGAAATGAGCTGCACGACCATCGGCGGAAAGACGCCGGACTCTTTCAGCGGCACGGTAATCGTTTTCCCTTCGGAAATCGAACGCCGGGTGCGTTCAATCGCCCTCTGAATAATGGCATTGCCCGCCGTTTTGGCGGTGATGTCGAGTCCCTGCAAAATCGGCACGCCCGACGAAATCAGAACGCCCAGAGTTCGGGTGAAGCGCGCGACCGCCGTCTTGCGAATCACCATGCCGATCACGGGGAGCTTCAGCATCGTTTTGTCCACAAGATATTTCCCGTTTTCCGTCCGATAAAACCGCCGAAACAGGAAAGCGAACACGATCGTCATGATGAAGCCGGGTAACAGGGCCTTTTGCACAATTTCCGACAGAGCAATGACAACCAAAGTCGGTGTGGGCAATACGGCATCCATCTGCGCAAACATATTCGCAAAGACGGGAATGACCTTTACCAGGAGGAACACGGTCGCGCCGATGGCCACGGTCAGGACGACCGCCGGATAAATCATCGCGCCCTTTACCTTGCGCTTCAGCGCGTTGATCTTCTCCAAATAGAGAGCGAGCCTGCCGAAAATCATCGCCAAGGCTCCGCCGGCCTCTCCGGCTTCCACCATGTGAATGAAGAGATTGTCGAAGACTCGCTTCTGCTTGGCTAACGCCTCGGCCAGCGAAGCCCCTCCCGAAACGGATTGATGCACTTCCGCAATCACCTTGCGAAATCCGTGATTCGAGACTTGACTGGCGAGAATATCCAAACATTGATCAATCGGCAATCCGGCATTGACCATGGTGGAGAAGAGACGCGCGAAGATCGCCAAGTCCTTTGTCTTTACCCGGGCTCGATTGGGAAGTTTAATCTCTCGCGGTTTGGCCCGAACTTCGCTGACCACAATGTGTCGCGTGCGAAGTTTGGAGATAACTTCGGCCTTGTCGCGTGCCTCGAGTTCCCCCTCGACTCTCCGTTGTCCGGCGGCCCGGCCTGTGTAGGTGAAAACGGGCATGGCACCCTACCTTTCGCTTCAATATCTCGTGATTCGAAATGGATTTCTATGAGCCGGTATGGGCAAGATGCGGCACGGGCTGCGCCGCCCCACCGGTTTTCCTCCCCAACATCTTCTCGAGCTCGTCCGGCAGATTCGAGTTCGCCAGAGCGCGTTCCGCGGAAACCGTTCCATTCATGACGAGTTCGGAAAGTACCTGGTTCATCGTCTGCATTCCATAGCGCCGTGATACTTGAATAATGCCGTACATCTCGTGCACCTTGTTGTCTCGAATCAGGGCCCGAATGGCGGGGGTGCATGTGAGAACCTCGGCCGCCAGGATCATTCCCCCGCCGGTCTTTTTGGGCAGGAGCTTCTGAGTCACCACCGCCTCGAGGCACAGCGAAAGCTGCGCACGAACTTGCCCCTGCTGATGAGGCGGAAAGACATCAATGATTCGATTGATGGATTCCGTCGAGGAATTCGTGTGAAGCGTCGCAAAGACCAGATGCCCGGTTTCCGCGGCCGTCAGCGCCGCGCCGATGGTCTCCAAATCGCGCATCTCGCCCACGAGAATCACATCCGGGTCCTGACGAAGCACATATTTCAGAGCCGTGGCGAAAGATTTCGTGTCCGCACCGACTTCGCGCTGATTGACCAGTGCCTGCTTATGAGAATGAATGTATTCCACCGGGTCTTCAATGGTAATAATATGAACGGGTCGCTCGGCGTTGATCCGGTCTACGATGGCGGCCAGACTTGTCGTCTTGCCGCATCCCGTCGGCCCCGTCACCAGAATCAGCCCCTTCGGTTTCTGAACGAAGCTCTGGCAAATCTTGGGCAATCGCAACTGCTCCACCGTCGGGATGGCAAACGGAATGCTCCGAATCACCGTGGAGAGTGAGCCGCGCTGGAAGAAGACATTTCCGCGGAAGCGCGACAACCGCTCGATGCCGAATGCAAAATCCACCTCCAAATCGAGCTCAAGCCGTTTCTGCTGCTTGTCCGTCAATAGACTATAGGCCAGTTGCTTGCACTGATCCGGGGATAGAGGTTCATACTGGAGCGGCACAAGGCGCTGATCCACTCGAATGCGCGGCGGGGTTCCCGCACTCAAATGCAGGTCCGAGCCGCGCGCCTGTACCAGCTCGTGAAGCAGACGCCGAATATCCATCCTGACCTCCTCCGATATTACCGAATTCGATTCCTCATCTCTCTTCCACTCGCCACCTTTCGATTCACTCGCCGACCGGCAGAAGCCTTTCGTCCTCCGAGAGGACTTCGGGCATGGCTTCCCAGCAGATGTCTTCTCGGGAAGGAATCGGCGAGGAAACCTCTGCGGGCGGCCAATCCCGATAGGTTTCTTCGTCGAGAAGAATTTTGCCCTCCGCGGCACGCTGCGCCAATGCGACGGCTCTCTGCACAAGCACCGACGAGCGAACGGCACGCGGACTCTCTTCGGCAAGGCAATCCTCTCCCGTCGCCAAGCCAAAGCGCCAATGCAGACCCGCTCTGCAATTTCCTTTGCTCTCCAACGCTGCGAATCCCCGCAGCAGATGCTCCACAGTCCGCAGGGCGCCGCAGACATCTCCAAAGAGAAAGAGCGCGCATCCCAAGTGCGACGCCAAGAGAACACCCCCCGAGGCGGCGACCGAGCGCCGAAATAACTTGGGCAGCCGCGAAAGAACGGCCAGCTTGGCTTCCGCGGCAACCGTTTCCGAGTCCGCAAAATCTATCTGAAAATCCATGGCCAGCACGCAGCACTGGGCGCGAAACTTCTCTTTACAACGAGCCAGCTCCGATTCCAGAAACAGAATCTCTTCCAAAGAAAGAGAGTCCAAGTAGAGCGGCAGACGACTTCGCATGAGTCTTACCCCTTCGCTTCACCGGTTACTCGCAAGACTTCTTCAACCGTCGTGATTCCTTCTTCAAACTTGCGCAGAGCCCCCATTCGCAGAGTCAGCATTCCTTCCTTTACCGCCAAATCCTCGATGTCCTTCATCGAAGCATTTTCCAGAATCAGCACGCGCATCGCATTCGAAATCGGCGTTACTTCATAGATTCCCGTCCGCCCCTTGTACCCGCTGTTGTTGCACTCCATGCACCCTCGCCCATGATAGAAAGTCTTTCCCGCCATTTTGTCCGCGTCTATGCCCACTTCGCGCAGGGCTTCCGGATGAATTTGTACCGGCTCACGACACTTGAGACAGATTTTGCGCATCAAGCGCTGAGCCATAATCAGATTGACGGAGCTCGCCACCAAGAATCTCTCGACCCCCATATCAATCAGACGCGAAATCGTTGCCGCGGCGGAGTTCGTATGCAAGGTCGAGAAGACCAGGTGCCCCGTCAGTGCGGCGCGGATCGCAATCGAGGCGGTTTCGATATCTCGAATCTCACCAATCATGATAATATCCGGGTCTTGACGCAGGAAAGATCGAAGCGCCAAAGCGAAAGTCAGTTTCACTTCCTCTTTGACCTGCACTTGATTCAGCCCTTGAAAACTGTACTCGACCGGATCCTCGGCCGTCATCGTATTTACATCCGGCGTGTTGATTTTTGCCAGGGCGCTGTAGAGCGTCGTGGTCTTGCCCGAGCCCGTCGGCCCCGTCACCAAAATCATTCCGTAGGGCATGCGAATCGCCCGGTCGAAATCATTCAGTGCTTTCTCTTCGAAACCCAAGAGCGCCAAGTCCAAGACCAAATTCGACTTGTCCAGGATCCGCATCACGACCTTCTCGCCGAAGACGGTCGGCAGCGTCGAAACACGCAAATCCACCGTGCGATCCGCGAGTTTCATCTTGATGTGACCGTCTTGAGGCACCCGCCGCTCCGCGATATCCAGATTCGCCATGATCTTGATGCGAGAGATAACCGAGTTGCGAAAATGCAGCGGCGGCGACATCACTTCATAGAGCACCCCGTCAATGCGAAAACGCACGCGCAGCGAGGCCTCATAGGGCTCAATGTGAATATCCGACGCTCCCTTGCGCACCGCATCCGTAATCACTCCATCCACGAGCTTCACGATCGGCGCACTCTCAATGGCTTCCTTCAGCTCGCTGGTTTCCCTCTCCTCGAAATCCCCGACGACTTCGACTCCCGTGTCGTCCATGTCGCGCAGAATCTTGTCGAGCGTCCCGCTGAGGTGATAGTATTTCTCGATCGCGCGCAGGAATTGCGTCTCGGTGACCACAACCGCATCCACATCAAAACCCGTGATGAATTTGATGTCATCCAAGACGAAATCAATCGTGGGATCCACGAGAGCGACGGTCAACATCTTGCCCGACCGCTGAACCGGAAACACTTCATATTTCTGAATAAACTCCGGAGAAAGAAGACGGAGAACCTCTTCCTTGATTTCGAGCTCCTCCAAATCCACGAGAGGCAGATTATAATAGCTGGCGACGAACTTGGCGATTTGCTGCTCGGTAACGACGCCCAGCTTGACCAAATCCGTCACCGCCGAATTGCCCGAATCTTTCTGACGCGACTTGAAAATCAGAAAATGATCCTGGGTAATCTGGCTGGAATTGAGAAGAAGATTGGGAATGCGCGATGTCATAGATTTCTACTCGGCCACTTCAACCGAATGGCCATGACAATTCTCTTCCAGCGAAGAGGAATCCTGAACACTCATGAGACATGCAACTCGGCGTGAAATGCAAAATGCCACGCATACAAATGGCAAAGTGCATGCCATCCCCCTTGCTCTCGGAAAGACAGCAAGATACACGCAATGCACCTCGCAAGCCCACTCTTCGCCGCGGCGGGTGTGTCACCCGCCCGGCACGAAAATACAGCAAGATAGCTTCAGCGCGACCTCGCAAGAACTGAGCTCCGCCCCGAATCTTGCTGCATAAAAAAGCCGGTGCGGATTTTCGCACCGGCCTTCTCAGGCAAGAAACTCGAACGAATCAGTTGTGACGAATCAACAGAATGTCGCCATCTTTCACCACATATTCTTTCCCTTCCAAACGCAACAGACCCTTGTGGCGGCAGCCGGGATAACCGCCGTTTGCCACAAAGTCGTCAAAGGAAACGACTTCCGCTCGAATAAACCGCTGCGCAAGATCCGTGTGGACCGTGGCCGCCGCTTCCAGTGCCGTCTGCCCATGCCGCAAGGTCCACGCATGGGTCTCCTTCTCATTCGATGTGAAGAAACTGAGCAGTCCCAGCAAATCGAAGGAGGCGTGAAGAACGCGACGAACTGCAGGTTCACTGACCCCCATATCGGCAAGAAACGCCGCCTGCTCGTCCAGAGGCAACTCGGCGATTTGGCGCTCGAATTCAGCGCACGAGCCCAAGATCTTCACGCTCTTCTCCGCAAGCGTCTTCTCAAGATCCGGCAGAGCAGATTGAATGCGCGGAAATTCCTCCTCATCGGCATTTACCAGCACGAGCAACGGTTTTTCCGAGAGAAATTGAAAACCGCGCAATCGCTTTTTGTCCTCGGGCGAAAGCTCAAGCGTGCGCAGCGGTCGGCCATCTTCAAGAACCACCCTCCCTTGTTCCAGGAGCATCAGCTCATGTTTCTCTTCGGCGGAAAGCGGTTTGACTCGCGCGGTCTTCTGCAATCTGTGGTGTCTTCCATCCAGGACCACCAAGTCGGCCAGAATCAGTTCATCCTCCACGGCGTGAACATCGCGCAGCACATCTATTCCCTCGTCCATTTCGCTCGCACCGAAGGCCCGAACGACTTGAATCAATGCGTCGGAGAGCTTCAGATGAGCCACAATCTGAACCGAAAACCATTCCGCCTTGGCGCTCCCCGTTTCCACCGGCGGCGTATCACAGTATTCAACCGTCATGTGCACCGCTTTGGCCGAGCCGGTAAGCGCCGCAATTTTCTCCACGCGCTCATCCGGAATCGTCGTGACCGCTCGCATCACTTCGCGGTGAAACGCTTGCGAGGGGTCCTGCTTCGTGCCGGTCAGAAGGTGAAAAGTCGTCGTCTTGCCGCATTGCGGCAAACCGACAAACCCGATGTTCATGGATTGCTCCTTTTGATGGTCAAAGCGGGCTGCCGCCCAGCGCTACAAGACCATGCCTTTCTTCTCCTCGCCGAGGCAGATCCCCTGATCTGCCCGCAATCGTCACCGTGGCGGGTATCCTCACATTTGTCTCCTCGCTGAGGCGGATTTCTTCGCGGCGGCAGGCGTCTCGCCTGCCCCGCCAGAAGCGACCTTATTGTTTCTGTTTCCCGTAATACTGACGACGAATCCTCTCGAGGGAGTGGACTTCGTCTACGGATCTCCAATTATTCTCAATCCGCGACTTGTTGTATGTGGCCCACATTCCCAAATCTGTGCCCCGATTCTCGTTGGCAAGCTTGCCGAAAACCTGCAGTCCTCGGGTCTGAGCCTTGAAGTTCTGGTAGGCAAAAAAGAGCGCGCAGAGCGCCGACTCCCCCGGAGGACTGTCCGCATACCGATGAGCAACATCCAATAGCACATCTTCGGCTTTGAATAAATTGAATAAGACGGGTCGACCGTGATCTCTTTCCAACGGTTTTGGAAGCAGAGCAATCATTGCATGGCTGAACGCCACATCCAAAGCGTTGACAATCCCCGATTGAGGATAAGACTTCTCGAGTTGTTTTCTGAGCTCGAAATAATGGTTTATGCCCAAGCTATCGAGGTCAAATAGGCCTGCGATGGCCTGTTCAACGCATTCTCTTCGCTCCGGCGAAAGCTCAAGAACCTCCAAGTCAATCGAGCGCGATATCTTTCCAAGAAGATATCCGCCTTTATGAAAATAGGGCTTTCCCAAAGAAAGCTCATAGCTGACTGTTAAGCGAAACGAACCTAATGGAACAGCAGGGAGCTCCAAGCTTGAACTGAAGAATCCGCTTTGGCCCTCAGCCCAACGGGTCCTGCAGAGATCGAAACCCTGAGTTAGAGTGTCGCCAGGTGCGATGGAAATGAAACTTGGCCACCTTAGAATACAACTAATAAAGCATTTGCGGGGGGCCGTTTTAATGGATTCGCTTTGACATCGGTGAATATCACATCAAATCCTTCCCATTCAGCATGTTCTTCAATCCATAGTGTGTCCTCAAATGGATTGCGGATCCCCACATGGACGATGAAAGGTTCAGCATACTCGCATGCCTTTTTGGGGGCTTCCAGGATAATCAGCGTCGAATCAATCGGGCCAAGCCGGTCTATGTCCTGATACCTCCCGTGACAATAGCCTAAAAGGCATGTCGAGAAAATGGTGATGGCAAACACCAAATTGCGAACCATAGAAAACCACGCAGGATTCATAGGAGATTCAACAAGAAAGACGGCTCAGGTCACGAACTCCGTTCCAAGATACCTTTCCAAAACACAAAACGCAAAAGCCTCGGCAATCCAAACCGAGGCTTTCTGCGCAATCATCTCAGCATTCCAAAGTATCTGTTCCGCGCCTTCACTCCGCCTAATGACATTCGGACAGATTGGCAAGGCGCACGAAGTCCTCTTCAATTCGCGTCACCTGTTCCATCACCACATCGTCGCTCCCGCCGTGAACCAGCTCCTTGAGCCGCTTCGAATCACGGACAAGCTCCTTGGCCGCCGTGGCATAATGCTTTTGCTGCATCTTGTCCACGCACGGCCGCGAACCCTTCACTTCTTTCGCCGCATCATAAAGCTGTCGCGCATTCTCGCGGACATAGGCCGTCTCGCCGCTCTTGCGAGCTTCGCGGATCGGAAGCAGGACGCTGTGAAAGTACTTCAGTTCCCGCGGCGCGGCATCCGGATAGAAATCCGCCGATTGATACGCATACCCCCAGTCCGCACGGTCGCATTTCCCTTTGCAGGTGCCTCCGCACTTGCCCGTGCATGTTTTTCCACCGCAAAGCCCTGAGCAACTCTTGCCGCCGCAAAGACTCGCACAGCTCTTGCTGCCATAACTGCCGCAGCCCTCGCCACCATAGGCCAGTCCAAATCCGACCAGAAATGCGACTGCCACGAATAGTAGAAGCCACTTTCTCATGACTCTCTTCTCCTCAAAGATTTATCTTCTCTATGTCG
>JAZDIW010000222.1:0-6607 GCA_043804575.1 bacterium | reverse complement strand
ACTCAGTACGGCGTTCTTATCGTGCAGAGACATCAGAGCCTGACAATATTTTCTCGATGACCGAGCTTCTCTGTCGCGTTCCGCGTGTCAAAAACGAGTCTCGCATGAGTACAAATCCATTCATAATCGAGAGCTGCATGATCCGTGGTGATCACGACAACATCCTGAGAACCCATCAGTCTTTCGGTTAGTTCCACGGACTCCAGGGTCCGTTCACTGATGGTGACTCTGGAAATGTAGGGGTCATGATACTGCACATGGGCTCCTCGCTTTGTCAGCAGTTCCAGGATGTCGAGAGCGGGGGATTCCCGAGAATCGTCAATATCTCGTTTGTAGGTGACTCCCAAGAGCAGAATGCTCGCCCCCTTGACAGAGCGTTCATGCTCGTTCAGCGCAAGCGTCACCCGACTGACAACATATTCCGGCATGTGGGTGTTAATTTCACTGGCAAGCTCAATGAACCGGGCGCGATAATTGAGCGTTTTCAGCTTCCACGAAAGATAGATGGGGTCAATGGGGATGCAATGTCCGCCCAATCCCGGACCCGGATAAAAAGGCATGAAACCAAAGGGCTTTGTCGCTGCCGCGCGAATCACTTCCCAAACATCCACATCCAAAATGTGGCACATGATGGCCAGCTCATTGACCAGACCGATATTGATCGAGCGGAAGGTGTTTTCGAGAAGCTTCGCAAGTTCCGCCGAGCGCGTGGAAGATACGGGCACAAGTTCGTCGATGATAAGGCGATAAACCGCGGAAGCCATCTCAAGGCATTTGGGTGTCATGCCACCGATGACCTTGGGAGTATTCCGCGTCCCATAGATACGATTGCCCGGATCGATGCGTTCAGGTGAAAAGGCGATGAAGATGTCTTCTCCCACTTTGAATCCCGCTTCTTCAAAAGCCGGCGCAATCACCTCTTCCGTCGTGCCCGGATAGGTCGTGCTCTCCAAGACAATGACCGTTCCTTTCTTCAAGTGTCGGATAATTTCATCGCGAGCAAGAATAATGTAGGAAATATCCGGATCCCCTGTCTTGTTCAGCGGTGTGGGAACACAAATGGAAATCGCATCCATTTGCCCGACAGCCGAATAGTCGGTTGTCGCAGAGAGTAATCCGTCGGCAACGAAGTTCGAGAGCTCCTCATCATCTACATCGAGAATGTAGTTCTCTCCGCGATTGAGCTTCGTCACTTTGTCGGGATCCTTCTCGATACCCATAACGCGAATTCCCCGGCGTGCAAATTCCATGGCCAGAGGAAGACCGACATAGCCTAATCCCACGATTCCCACGCGGAGGGATTTCGACTCAATTTTCTCTTGCAATGTTTTGTTTATCATGCGCTTACGACAAGAATGGGGATTTATGCGAATTTAAAATATACACATATTTTTGCTAAAAATCAATTCAAACAAAAGGCGAGGTCATCGCTGCTGTGACCTCGCCTCCAAGCCTCGCATTTGACCAATTTTCACTCACCTTCTATCTCATTTCCTCCTCTTCATCTCCTCACAGAGACGGATGCCGCTCGACGCATCAGATTATCCAACACGCAGGAGCGCGTTGGCCAGTGCCAAGCGACGAGGGCACTTGACGCATCGGTCTCGTTGCCAATATATCCTTCATCGCGGAAAGGACAGAAGATAGACTCTCCCCGCATCTCGTGCGCCTGCATCACTCCATCGTGCTCCCACAGCCACATCCTTTGTCCCATCGCCATTCATGTCTCCCAGCGCCGCCACGGAATTTCCTACTATATCCCCTACGGCCTCCCCTTCCATTTCGTAGAAGGCCGTCTCCCAACCGCCGTAATAGAAACTGACCACTCCACGGCCTTCAGCCCCGTTCTTTGTCTGAACGGCAAAATCAGCTTTGCCGTCTTCGTTCAGATCTCCGACAGCATAGATTGCGGAACCGAAATGACCGAGCGACATGCTGCCGTTCATCACCCCATCTGCCTTCGCATCCAGAGCCGCTCCTCCGGAGAACAAGTAAACCCTGCCCTCTTCGCCCGTCGCCGTTTTTACTCTCGGGGCTCCCACAAGCAAGTCGTTGCCCCCATCGCCATTGACATCCCCTACGATTGCCACAGCCGCGCCAAAATGATCATAAAAGGATGTGGCTTCGCCGCTGAGGATGAGAGAAGCCTGTTCCCACTTAGCCCGGCTGCCGCCGTAATAGATGAAGACGGAGCCCGGCATTTTGTCTCCCAAATTGTGCTGCGGAGCACCGACGGCGAGATCCGCTTGGCCGTCACCATTCAGATCTCCGACCGCCAAGGCAGAACCAAGCATGTCGTTGGTTGTTCCTTGACGCAGGACAATATCTGGCTTCATTCCGTTCTTTGCGTCCTTCGTGCCCCACCAGATATAGGCCGTGCCTGCCAACGCCCCGCCTCGATTGGAATACGGAGCCCCCACAACCAAATCGGCAAGGCCATCGCCATTCAAATCCGCCTCCAGACTGACGGACAGGCCAAACGCGTCCCCCGACTCATTGGCAGAGAAGGCAATCGGCGATCTTGTGGCAAATCCCTCTCCGCCCAAGAACAGGTAGACCTTTCCGGGTGTTCGCTTCGTGGGATCTATCCATTCACAGGGAGCCGAAACGGCCAAGTCGGCAATAGCATCGCCGTTGAAATCCCCTCCGCCCGACAGGTTGTACCCGAAGAGATCCCCCTTCTCAATCGCTTTTAGAGTCATCGCGGGTACATCGGATGTGAGGGAATCATACAAATAGACGGCTCCACTCCGCACCAGCTCACCGGCAAATCCCGAAGCACCCACAGCGATATATTTCTTCCCCGAGCCGATCCAATCTGCATTTCCCACGATGGCGGAGCCAAAATAGGAATTTGCGTCACGACCTGTGAATACTCCAAATAGGTATCTTGCACTCCCAGAATTGGCAAGAGCTGTTCCGATGATGCCAAGCACAAGGATACCCATGGATAGAAGGAACTGTCTCCATCTCTTCATGTCTGCAACCTCCTCGACCTCCTGGAAAGAGATCCGATTCTTAAAATGAAGGACTCCAAAGAAGAAAAGAGCACCGGATACCGTGTGCTCTTTCCTCTGAGAAAAACTCAAATTTCAGGTTATCGTATCCGGACGATGTCCACGCGGCGATTCTGATAACGGCCATCGGGAGTGGCATTCGACGCCACCGGCTTCGTGCTCGCAAAACCTCTTGCCTGCAGACGGCTGACATCCACACCGCGAGTACTCAGATAGTTCTTCACCGCATCTGCCCGCGCAGCGGACAGCGGAACATTGATGGCATCGGTTCCTGTGTTGTCCGTGTGACCCTGAATCTCGAGAAGCTGAATCTCGGGGTGCTCATTGATGAGCTGCGCCACTCCGTCAAGCACCCGAGCGAACTCATCGGTGATCTCGGGTGAGCCGACGGCGAAATTGACTCCGGGGAAGGAAATCGTTCCGCCGACTTCTTCCCATACCCGTCGAATGCTGTCCTTCTGGCTGGGCCGGAGAATCTCAAGCGAGAGCTTCATCGTAGGATTGCCCTCGAAGATGTAACGATGGATGAATTCCTTCGGCCCTGGAGGCGGACAGGGTTCGCGTGGAGCAGGTGGCTTCATTTCTCGCTTGAGCGATCCCAAAATGCTCCGCATCGGCCAACACGGCTCCCGGAAGAAGAAATTGACGGAAAGCCGGTGATTCTGATCGAGGAATTCCTGCGGTTCGGTCACATAGGCGTACTGAATCGCCCAGTTCGCGAAATTGAATCCGAGACCGGCGGTAAATCCGCGACTTTCGCGAAGCATGTCGTTCATCCCGGCTGCCAAATAGAAGCTGCTGCGTTCGCTAATATCAAAGGAGAACGCGCCGCCAATATTGGCCGTTGCCTCTGTGTCTTTTACCTTAACAAGATCGCTCGTTACGGTCACGCTCTTCCAAGGGAGAGTGCCGATACCCAAGCGGTATTCATAGGGAATACGGTCCTTACCGTGCTTGCCATCGAGATCCCGGACCATCGCCGCCACGAAGAGCTCGTCATAGAGAGGAATATGGATGCCAGCATCGATCCCGTACCCGTCATTGTCTGCCAAGTCCTCTTGCAAATACTTGGCGGAAATGCCAAACGCAATTTCAGAGAGCTTTCGAGCATAGGAAAGCTGAAACGCGTTGGATGCAACGTCCATGTTTCCTGTGGGATTCTCACTGGGGCCCGTGCGCATGGGAATCCCCGTGATTCCCGCGTTCAACCAGGAGAGGCTGAACGAACCAATGCGGTCCAAGCACATGGCAGCACTGACATAGTTGTAGTTCCGCTCGGCCTTCATGCCTGCGGTGTACATGAGTGAGGCCTCGAATTTCCGGAGGCCAACAAGGGCAGCCGGATTCCAGTAGGCAGCCGTGGCATCCTCGGCGACCGCCGTCTGGGCACCGCCCATGGCCATCGCTTTGGCGCCAACTCCCATGCGCAGCCACGGGTCCGTGAAATTCTGCGCGAAGCCGGTTGTGGCCAACATAAGGGCCACAAGGGCCGCACTTAGTACGATCATCCTATATCGGGACATATGATCCCTCCTCCTGTCGAAACGGGATACAATTTAAATCGTTTAGGCGGTGGGGTCGCCATTGGGCAACCCCACCGTAGCTTGTTCTCTTACTTCTCCTTCTTGAACGCAACCTTCAAAATCTCATCGGAGACCTTGCCGGCAGCTTCAATCACAACATGTGCCAGATAGACGCCGTTGGCCACTTGCTGACCGCTCGCATTGACGCCGTTCCATATGACCGACTGACCCGGCTGATACTGACCTTCAAAGACCGTTGCCACATACTGGCCTGCGAAGTCATAGATCTTGATCTTGACGAAGGCCATTCCGTCTCCGGCAACACCCAGCTCAAAGTTGGCCACTTCGCCGGGAACGAACGGATTCGGCCAGGTGTAGGACTTGCCTTTCAGAACCGGTATTGGCTCACCGACGCGATAAACCCATTCCGCCATCGCCACATTGCCGCCGATATCCGCCACGGTCGCGCGCAGCAGATACTGACCGGCTGCCAGACCCGCGGTAGGCTGATAAGTCACCCAGCCCACAGAGCCGGTCGGTGAAACATAGACCGTGTCCGTACCCTCGATGACGACACCATTGAGTGTCGCCAGTGTGATCGCCACCGAATTCGCGTCCAGTCCCGTTCCGCCTTCCTCATGGAAGTTCACGGTGAAGGTTGGACGAGAATTGATCGATAGCGCATTCTCGGGTGACGGAACGACACCATCAATTACCGGCCGGTCAAGATCCACCGTGTAGTTCTGCGAAGCGCAGCACAGGTTGGCATCGAGATCCGCCGCGCAAAGCGTGAGACGAACGCCGATGTCCTTGATTCCCGCACTGTTCTCAAGATAGAAGTTGGCAACATAGGTGACTGTACCGGCCTCGGCATCCCACACGACGGGCGCTCCGTCCGCCAGCAGGACATAGTGCTCGAACTCCAGACTGTCCGTCTTGACACGCTGCTGCTTCTCCACCCGCAGCGCCAGACTACTCGGATCCACTCCCGTCTGGTCGGTGACGCGCATGGTGAAGGTCTTCGGCATCGAAGAGACATAATAAGGCGGATCAAAGGCGATGGTCGGGCAGACGCCGTTGGCAACGCGGAAGTTCCAGATCATGGAAGCCTCATTGCATACTCGGTCGGCAACCCACAGCGTAACCGTATACTCGCCACGGGCCAGCATTCCGGTCCAGGACACTCCCTGAGTCTCAACCACTCCGGTGCTATCTTCCAGATGATAGACTCGACCATCGGGTCCACGCAACCAGAGCCGGACGCTCCTTACATTAATGCCCGAATTGCCGTCGAACTCATCCATCGCACCCGTGATGACACTGGTCCATTCACCGAACTTGCCCGAATTCGCCGGTTGGTCTCCGCGAACGGCTCGGTTGAGTTTCGGTGTGATGGAACTGCTTTGCTGCGGAGCACCGGTCAGCATACGGCTGACACCGATACGCTTTCCGCTGTCGCCGCCCGGGACACCCGCCATCGTCGGAGGCAGTTCGTCACCGTAGGCAGCCTGAATCGTCACAGGCTGGCCTTCCGCAACCAGCGGAGCCGGCAACAAGAACTCGATCCAAGGCGCGATGCGGTCAATCTGATAGGTCTTGCTCGGTCTGGTCGTTGTTCCATAGATATCCGACACGACCAGCTCGAAGCGCACTGCGATATCCGCATTCCCCGGATCCAGACTCGGCGTGGCCGTCAGCGTGAACACCTGTGCGATGTCTCCGTCGCTCGGTGCAGGCGTGAGCGCATAGCCCATGCATGGCACGAGCAGTTCCTCCACGACACCTTGGTCTGTAGTGTAGATGCGATAGATGTTCAGACAGGTGCCTGAATAAGTGACATTGACACCTTGCACCTCGGTAAT
Source organism: bacterium (assembly GCA_043804575.1). Taxonomy (GTDB): domain Bacteria; phylum Electryoneota; class RPQS01; order RPQS01; family DYHQ01; genus JAZDIW01. The sequence continues at coordinate 205 of JAZDIW010000222.1, read as the reverse complement.
CGTGGCCCGAACGGTCAGCGGCCGATTCGGATTCCAGAAGCCGTCATACTCGCATTCCCCTTCATTGGCCATGAAGGTCACCGCCGGAGCATCCGGCGTCACGAAGAACGGCCAAGTTATCGTGCTGGAGTTGCCGATGCAATCCCAGACCGTCACATTGATCGTATACGACCCCGGCATGTGACTTGGGGTTGGCCGCAGGACA
>JAZDIW010000221.1:0-13476 GCA_043804575.1 bacterium | reverse complement strand
TCTTGATCGTGTCGTCGAGAAACTCCAGCGCAAACGAGATGGCAATGCCCAGGCCCAATCCCAAAAAGATCCCGACAAGGATGTTCACCTGCTTGTTTGGTCGTGTGGGACTCTGAGGAGGCTTCGCGCTGTCAATAATGCGCACCGTGGGCATTTTTCCCGCTTCCGCGATCCGCGTCTCTTCATACTTTTCTCGCAGCATGAGGTAGAGGTTCTCGTGGAGTTTGGTGTCCCGCTCGAGCCGCGCCAAGACCAAGCTCTTTTCCGGGAGAGTCTCGAGCTGCGCGTTGAAGTCGTCCATGATTCCACGCAGCGCTTCGGTTCGCGCGGTCAGCGAGCGCACTTCAATTTCCGTTGTGAGGATATTGTTGAAGATGTCCTGCGAGGTGGCCAGCGGATCCATCGAAGTGATGCCCGCGTTGGCGATTTTGCTCGTCTCTTCCACCAGACGCTTTTTGATTTGTTCAATCTGCTTTTCCACGGCGCTCACCGTAACCTCGGTGCCGGGACTGGGTGCCGCAAGGAGACTGACGATTTGCGATTGCCGCTCGGCGATGTCGCGCTGGAGCTGTTCAATCAGCGGGCTGGTAATCTGAGTGACATCCTCCACAAGGGTGCTCTTGGCTTCGGAGAGCTGCCTCTTCAGATAGTCCAGGCGACGCAGATTCGCGTTCAGGTCGGTCTCGGCCTGATTGTAGTAGGACTCAAAGGTCGCGGCTTGTTCGACGAGCTTCTGCGTCTCGGGCTCCAAGGCCACGACGCGCTGGCTCTCTTTGTACTGCTTGAGCATCTCCTCGGAGCGCGCCAGCTTCGTGCGGACATCCTGAAGCTGTTGCTCCAAGAACTGCCGAACCTCCGAGACCTCACCGCGGCTGAGCTGGAAACAACTCTTGTAGTATTGCTGCGCAATGGCATTGGCCAAGAAGGCGGCTTCAAAGGCCGAATGGGCGCGGTAAATGACGACGAGGATATCCGTGTCCTTCACATTCGTCACACGCATATTCCTGCGCAACCGCTCCACACGCTCCTCCAGCGTGATTTCTCCCTGCTCCGCCCCGTGTCCCATGACCTCCAGCTCGTCGCGATAGGGCGAAGCTTCCAGAGTGCGAATCACATCCTCGGCGAGCCCACGGCTTCGCAGGATTTCCGTCTGATTCGCCACATGAGTCTGCTGCGCCAAGGAGACCGGAGCATTGAAGAGCCGCGACTCCACGATGTCTTTCTGTTCAATTAGAATGGATGTCGAGGCCTCATATTCCGGCTCCATCTTGTAGGTCAGATAGGCCGAGGTTGCGACGACCGTCAGAAAGGACATGAAGATAATCCAACGCCCGCGAAAGAGGATCTGCAGGTAGTCGGAAACCTTTGGTGTGGATGCACTATATTCCAAAACTCACCTCGAAAAGTCGGGAACGCTTGTTTTCTCTGCGGCCTCCACCGGCCGCCGAAACGAAAGACCCTGCTGCCAGAAGAAAAAGAGCCCCATGCCGGTCAAGGGCAAGAAGTTCAGCGCATGCAAAAGAACGGCAAATCCGGCAGCCTGATCCCCGGGCACTCCAAAAAGACTCAGACCCAACACGGTTACGCCGTGATAAGTCCCCACGGCTCCCGGCGCGCTGGGCGTGCAGAAACCAATCGTCGTGATGACCAAAAGAACCAGCGAGGCGGCCAGCGGGTCACGGGCGATAACCGGCATGTCGGGTCCCGTCAAATGCATGGCGACCAGCATCAAATAGGTTACGGCCCAGTAGAGAAGCCAAAGAGCCAGAGATTGCACCGTCAAGAGCGCCCAGAGCCGCGAATGGCCGAGTGCCGAAAGACCGCCGGTGAATCGGTCAAGGAGCGATACGGCCTTCTCCTGCAGACGCGCCGGTCCAATGGCGAAGATTGCCCGCACGACCGCCAGCGCCTTCTGCTTCTGCACGAGCATCCAAATGAGAAAGGCCACCAGAAGCAGAATGCCGAGGGCGACGATCGTGCCTGCCTGCTTGAGTGCGGCAGGCAAGGGAAAGAGCAGCATTGCCCCGGCAACAAAGGGCAGGAAAAAGAACAGATCCAGAGTGCGTTCCAGGACCACCGTGCCCAAGGCGCTCGAGCGCGACAGGCCGCACATTTGCCAGACGACTTGCGCCCGATAGAGCTCGCCCATTCGCAGCGGCAAGAGGTTGTTGGCCATGTAGCCCACCATCATAGCCGCGAATGTTTGCCCGTAGCGAATCGAGCAAACCGGGCGCATCAAGAGGTGCCAGCGCCAAGCGCGCCAAAAAAGGCCCAATAGGTAAAGAAGGCAAATCAGCGCGATATAGGACCATTTGGCCGCCGCAATAGCCTGCCACAGCTCGCCAAGATGGAAACGGCCATGACCCAAGAGCGCTTGCCCGAGCCCCTCATCGCCCCGGAAGAGCGCTCCGAGGTGCGGCACCCAGAAAGTAAGATACAGAAAGAAGAGCGAAACCGCAAGACTGATGAGAATGCGCGCCGCCCGACGTTCGTTGCCCATGCCTACCTCAGCTCCTGCCCTTTGTTCTCGCGAAAATCAATCACATGTTCCGTCTGTGGGGCGACGAATAGCGCATTGTCTACGGGCATCTCCTCCTGCCACGATTCCACTCGATAAGTTATCACGCTCCCATCCACGAGAGGCCAAGCTAACTTGAAGGGCGTGACCGCTCCCTGTCGCAGCCAGAGCCATATCATGCCTTCCGAGTTCTCCGCCGTCGCCCGAAGCGTCAATTTATGCGCACCGCCTTCTTCCGGGTCGGCCTCCAGCGTCTCCGGCTTAACATCTTCTCGCAAGGCAAAGAACACCTGCTCCGGCAAGAGCGGCTCCTCCGCCCGGACATCCTCGAGGATGAGGGTTTGCTGTTCTTTCAGGTAGCGCCAGCGCTCCCGGCCCCGCTGCGCCATCGTCCACTCCGGCGTGTCGTGATAGAAGCCGTCGGGCCGCACCCAGACCATCCGTCCGCTCTGCCCTCCTTCGGGAAATGCGGCGCCCTCCGCTCCATAGACAACTTCCAAAGACTTCAATTTCTGCAAATGGCGTTCCGTTTTTGTGAAGAGATCTTCGGCGGGCGTCGCTGCTTCTTTGGAGAAGGCAACACAGGCGAAAACGAACATGGCGAAGAGAATGATGCACTTTCTCATGGGTGGTATTGTCGTTTATAGACCGCCTCGGGTTTATATAATATATACAATATCTTAGCGACTTTGTCAAGTTAGGTTTGAATATTCAAAACGAATTGGCTCGAAAGGGCCTCAGAATGACAGAGGTGCGGCCTCGACATTCCGGTAAGTTCATAAAAACAAAGACGAAAGAGCGCACTGCCGTGCGGCACTACAAGACCATACCTTCTCGCCGCGGCGAATCTCCTGATTCGCCCGGAACTCACTTCACCACTACCATTTTCCGCGTCTTCGCGAAGCTCCCCGCGTTCATCCGGCACAGATAAACGCCTGAAGGCAAATTGGCTGCGTCCCATGCGATTGTGTAGGAACCCGCAAGTTGCCGCCCGTCAAAGAGCGTCGTCACTCTTTGCCCCAGCAAATTGAAAATCGTCAGGCTCACTTCGCCTGCTTGTGGCACATCATAGCGAATCATCGTGCGAGAATTGAACGGATTCGGCCAGTTTGGATGAAGCTCACAGGCTTTCGGTAGCAGAACGGCAAGCGGCTCGACTGCGCTCTGGTCAAAATAGAACGCACCAATATCTGCAACCGTACTATCCGGGTCAAGCGGCATTGTCGGGTCCCCCGCATCAATGCATGGCGAGCCAGCTCGCAGATGAAAATCCGCCACCGCCGTATCCACAAACATCGGGTCAAGGAAGATGTTGAAATATTGATCGCAGGAGTCGCCGTTGGCGTTGGTCATGACAAGCTGGCCGAGGGCGGTGGGCACGCTCCCCCCGAACGCTCCACCGCTGTTCCCGAAAATGTCGCAATAGAGAATTTGGCTTTCCGCGCTGTTCCATAGGCAGATTCCAGTACCGCTGGAAAACGCGATGATTGTATTGTGAAAAGTCGGTGAAGAGCCCCAACAAAACACCCCACCACCGCCGAGATAAGCCGAGTCGCCATTGAGAGTGCAATTGGTGAAAGTCGGCGAGGAACCATCACAATAGACTCCCCCTCCGTCGTATGCCGAGTTCACGCTTATGGTGCAATTAGTGAAGGTCGGCGAAGAATAAAGGCATGACACCCCGCCGCCGTACATTGCAGAGTTGCCACTTATGATGCAACTGGTGAAGGTCGGCGAAGAACCCGAGGAACGCACCCCACCACCATACACTGCCGAGTTGCCACTGATAGTGCACCCCCCTGAAAGTCGGGGAAGATTCATAGCAGCGCACGCCGCCGCCCACCTCACCTCCCAAGTTGGCACTTATAGTGCAATCCATGAATTCCGGTGAAGAACTGTAATAGCAACTTACACCTCCCCCATCACTGGCCCAGTTGTCCCTGATGGTGCAATTGGTGAAGGTCGGCGAAGAATAGTTCCAGCAACAGATCCCGCCGCCGCGGTAGCCCTGAGAAGCACCAATCGCATAGCCTCTCTCGATGAGACAGTAGCCGAGCCGGCTCCCAGAACTACCCGCGCCCTCAAATCGCAGGCCGCGCCAGCGGTTCATGTCCGATTGCTCGGTGGTGAATATGATCGAATCGCTTTCAGTCCCTTCGGCCAAAAGAGTGCCATAGATTTGGAAGGGATAGCCGCCGTCAAATGTGAAAGTGGTTCCCGGCATGAGCTGCAGAGTGTCCGTTGATTCCACTGAAATTGTGTCAATGACATGATAGGTTCCAGGGCCAAGCGTGCCGCTGAGTGGCCCGGAAAGTTGAGCGAGGCTCGCATGCATCAAGGTGAATAGCAGCAAGGGAATGAATGCGCGTTTCATGTTCTTTCCTCCTACTTTGTTTGCGGGCGAATCAGGAGATTCGCCGCGGCGACGAATCGTGGGTCGGCTGCGACCCCCGATTGAATCGGGGGCGACACCGCGCGCTTGCGGGCAGACACATTGGTCCGCCCCTACGACCTCTTTGAGCGGGTCACAGAACCACCCCTACGCCTGTCTTGCCAGGAGATCTGCCATTGCGGGTCTGGAGACCCACAACGGCGACAAAAATTGGGCGCTCGATGACGCGGATGCTATCTATGAGATAGTCGCTTTGCTGGGCGGTTTTGTCCCTTGCGTAAAAACGGAAATAATAGAGATTATCTTTCAGCGAATCGCTGGGGGAGGTGACCAAGGGAACGGAATAAATGCCGTCACCGGCCACGGCATCCCACGGGCCGCCCTGGTCGAGCAAATAGAAATCCGGGTGGGGCTGCCAATCCTGCCAGACCTTGCGCACCTCGAAGCGGACTTCGGCAATGTCCATGAGCGATTCGGAGTCATTCACTTGCACGGAAATGGCTGTCGTGTCATTCGGCTCGCCCAAGCGCGGCCTCCAAATCGTATCGGGCAGAGTCGAATTGAAAACGGTCGGAACGCCATTCCAGATACCGATGAAATCATGTGAGGTATCGGCCGACAGACCAAACCGGTCCCACAGAACGAAATCGAAGTCATAGAGGCCGGTCCGAATTCCCCAGAAATGACCCGGCGTGAGAGTAAGCGTCCATATCGTATCGCCACTGCTCACATTGAACGCAATCCGCCGAAGGATTGTCTCGGGTCGTTCCGAATAGGAGATTTCGAGACAAACCGAATCAATGCGGTCAATCGCCGTGGGCTTCTGGATGTGCGCCTGATACTCGAAAGGCGCGAAGCCGGAAGGAAGGCTGTCCACAACCGGCGTGATTTCGGTGAAAAAGGGCGTTTCGACAGGGGCGATGTCTATGGAGTCGGAGACGGACTGCGCGCCGCTGAGGTTGAAAGTCAGAACATAGGTTCCATAATCGATGAATCCTTGGCCGCTGATTTGGCGACTGAAATGACCGTCGCCCGGAACATTATCACCGGAGCGCACGCTGAGGAAATCGGCTTCGGTCGGATGGTCATAGACCGAGCCGTCATCGAAAAGATAGAAGGTGGCATAATGCTGACCTTGTGGATTCGACATCTGGCAAGCGACGGAATCAATTTCCCAAATGTCGGCGTGCTCCACTTGAACCATAATGGGAAAGAAAAGCGCGTAACCCGCCGGCAGCCCTTCGGGAATCTGCTCGATGACGATGACTGGCGAAGGTGGAAGAGTCCCATTGTCTTCTTCAGTACACGAGACGAACATTAATGGAAGCAGAAGGAGAAGATACAAGCAGCCTATGCCGTAGGAGTGACGCGAACGCCTTTTCATCTTTTGAGCCTCCCTTAGGGTTTCTCGGTGTAAATGACTTGCAGGAGCACGCGCCCGACATCATCGAGAGACTTCGCGCTGCAGGCCGAGGGTGTGTCGCGCAAGGTGTGCCACGCGGGATAGTCAAAATCCACGATGTCAATCGTGGGGATGCCGACTTCATTGAGCGGCATGTGGTCATCATAGACAGCTTGGCCGACTTCGTGTTGGAAACTCGTAATGTTCAATTCGCGTGCAACGCTCCAGACTTTCTCAACGATGTTGCGGGCGAGAGCATAGGACGCTTGCTCCATCGGAATTCTCAAATCGCGGTCACCCACCAAGTCCAGAAGGATTCCAAAGCGTGGCGCAGGCTCGGGGAGATTCTTGGCAAAATGCTTTGAACCGATAAGCCACTCGTCGGGTGATCCATCGAATCCATAATCCTCGCCGTCAAAGAGAACGATATCCATGCCGATGGGAGGAGGATATAGCGCACACCGGCGCGCGATTTCCAGTAGAACGGCAACACCGGAAGCACCGTCATTCGCTCCAAGAATCGGCGTATTTCTGTTCTCAGGCTTCGGGTCATGGTCAGCAACGGGTCGAGTGTCCCAATGCGCGCACAGGAGAATGCGGTCACGCTTCTCGGGGTTCAGTCGTCCGATAATATTCGTCAGTTCGATTGTCTCTCTGCGGCCCTGACTATGATGGGTGAAGCGCTGGACGAAAACAGTGTCCGCCCAGAAAGAGAGCTCGCGCTGAAGAAACTCCAGGCACTGGCTGTGTCCCCAGGAGCCGGGATTGCGCGGACCGAAGGCGCATTGAGCTTCCAAGAGAAAGAAAGCATGGTCTTCATCGAAATCGGGCACGGCGGCGTTCAAAACGGAGACGCAAAAGAGCAAAAGGAAGCCTGCCCATATTTTGGAAATAGTCACTTTGATCCTTGGCATTCTGCTGCGGGCAAATTAGAAGATTCGCCGCGGCGACGCTTCAAGTGGCCGGGCGGGTGAGGGCGCCCGCCATGGCGAGGTGATGGGTCGGCTGCAAGCAGCCGACACCGCAAGCGAATGATTTTACCCGCGGATGGAGACATTGACCTGCACGCCGAATTCGAAGCTGCGGGATTTGCGCGGAGGGACCTTGTCATCATTCGTGCTCATTTGCACATACATCTGGCCGTTCACGGCGTTCGAGAATGTGTAGGTCAACCGAGGAGACAGATTCCACGAACTGGTTTGGCTTTGAATGGTGAAGGCACCGGCACTTGTTGGTGTGTATTCGGATTTTGCGGAGCGATGATCGAAGCTGAGCGAGAGATTGGTTTGGTTGGTCAGGCGCATTTTCTTGATGAAGGGCAAGGGAAGAGTGAAGCCCGTACGCAGACTGTAGCCGACGGTCAGCGAAATTTGCTGATCACTGGAGCGGCGCTTCGTGGAAGTTTGAACTTGGTCCTCAAAGGAGCTCCCTCGGTTGTATCGAATTTGCGAGTCGATGTTGCCTTTCCAAGTGATGTTGACTCCAAGCAGGGGATTCCACTGGCGGTTGTAGGTCTTGTTCGTGATACTGCTCTTGCTTCCTTGCCAGCGCTCTTGCATACGACCCGACAGAGCATTGTTCAGCGAGACGGACTCGGCGACTTTGCTGAAGAGCGGCAGGGACGCAAGGCCGGACCAATCGAAAGTCCAATCGAACAACGGCAACGCCGTTACTTTTCCCTGTTTATCGCTCATGTAGAAGACCGTACGCTCCTTCGAGCCTGTTCTTGCACTCTGGATGGATGAGGAGGTCTTGTAAGCATGATTCAGACCGACTCGGATATTCGGGTGGGGACGCAGTCCCGTACGCACGCTGTAGTCATCCGATTCTTGTATCGAGGGCACCTGTGTATAGCCTCCGACGGTATCCACTCCCGGATTCCGGGTGAACCCGAATTGGTAGAGCCAGTCCGCTTGTCCGACGGTGGCCGATTGGGCATGCGAGCGCCCTTGATTGTAGCCGATGGTGATGGGATCAAGAAGGCGCGATACTTTCCGAAGCGGAGAAAGCAGGGCAGCAAGCGGGCCGCCTCCCCGCTTCGGCGGCGCGGCTTTCGCCGTATCAGAGGGAGCCGTGAGGCTGTCCGTGCGTCCGGCTACCTGAGGCATTTGCGGAGAGCCTCTCGGGGAGGATGGCTGCTGGCCGCCTTCTTTGCTTTCGCCCAAGAGCTGATAGAGGTCGAGCTGGAAATCCGCACCGATATTGCGCTGATTGGAGACGCTTTCCGAGTTTTGTTGAGACAGATTGCCTCTCGTCCAGCGATAGTTCGCCGAATAGCTGAAATCGGAGCGCAGCCACGAAGTGAGCGTCGGATTATAGCCGGAGCTGAAGGACTGCGACATATCCGTCGTGCGGCCGAATTTGAACTGAGCCAGGTCCCCCCATTCGCCGTCGCTGAGGTCGGAGCGCATCGTGCGACTGTAGTCGGTTGTGAGCGGGTCAAAGAAATTGAAGCCGGTTCCGAAATTACGATTAACAAAGAAGGTACGGGAATTCGTGACGACGCCGTCTCGCCGCCGCTGATAGCTTGTGGCTTCGCTGCCGTCTATGCCCGTGTTGACCTTCGTCGGCAGATAATAGAAACGCGTTGTTCCGAATTTGCCGATGAAAGGAATCGGTTTCAGGAAGAAGAAGGGAGCCACGCCATTGCCGCGATTCAGGGGCAGGCTGTAGGACATATTCGCGCTGTGGGACTTGCTGTGGCGGTCGGCATCTTGGTAGCTACTGCCTTTGCTGCCGCTGGTGGAGTAGCCGATGCCAAGGCGGTCTATCGTGTAGCTCAGGAGTTTGGACTGTCCGCTGCCGGATCTCGAGAAACTGATTTGAGCGCTATGGTCTTGGTTCAAGGTTTTGACGCTGTCGGGAACATGGTCAGGATCCACGCGAAAGTCGGAATTCGGGTAGTACTTGGGTGTTTGTTCGGACTGCGAGTAGTTCAGACTCAAGGGAAGTCGAACGCCCCAGCGGCCGATGAAGAATTTCTCCAACGCCATGGTCGCGGAGGCCCGATGGACTTGGCGCGAGGCTTGGTCGCCAATGCGCGTGTTCACATTGTGGAAGTCGGCGTCGCGGGTTTCATAGCCCAGATTCACGGTAGCCAAATCCGCGAATTTCACCTGGCCGCTGATATCGGCGGCGGTTCCGGGGTCTTTGTAAATTTCGGACACGCGCAATTCGTCCACCCAGATGGTGTCATTTCGGACAAAGTGCACGTCCGAATCGGGGCGAATGCGTACGCCCAGAGCAAAAAAGCCGACTCGGGAGAGCGCCGGATTTCCGCGAATGGCGAGGCTGTCTCGCCGTCCACCGGTCGAATCCCAAAGCACCGCAAAACGACTTTGCGCCGAAAAGCTCGTATCGGCATCGCGCAGGGTCTTCAGGCGAGTCAAATCATTCAGGGCAATATCAATCGTATTTCCTTCCCAATCGCGGGAAACGGTTTTTACGATATCGTAGTAGTTATTGAAGATGTCGGAGTAGTTATAGCCCATGCGCAGGATCAGCTGCAGCTGACCTTCCGGGAAGAGGGCGGGATCGGTACCTCCTCCATGAATGAACATCTTCAGGCGGCGATATTCGAGGATATTGACATAGGTGTAGAGATTCTTCGCGGTCCAAGCCTCTCCCAAATGAGGCTCATTCGAATTGTTGAAGAGCTCATGGATGCTGATCGCGAGGGATTGTTCCTTCGTGCGCACGCCGGAAATCGGATCAATCTCGCCCTGCACGCCGGGGGGACTCTTGTAACCGGGATTCTCATGATTGTTGATGACGGCCGCACTGATACGCTCCGTCGAATCTCCCACGAAAATCTGCTGCCATTCATTTCCTACGATGTCAAGTTGGACCAGTTCCACATGCTTGGCACTCGGCATTCCCGTCAGATAGAGGCGAACCGCCCGAACCTGGGTCATGGTAGGATTCCCGACTGCGCGGCTGTAATCCGATAGCGGAATGCGGATGAGACGCCAGCCGTAGGGATTGGTCTGGCCACCGGCAATATAGTGCGAAGTATCCGAGAGCCAGAAGTTGTAGGAGAAATAATTGTTCTGGATGTCGAGGACTTGATTGTTGTTCAGATCCTCGGTATCGGGATAATTGCCGCTCTCATCGTTGAGATTTCCCTGAGTGCCGTTGATATTCTCGAAGTTGTCCGAACCCGCCGAATAGTTCCAATCATCCCAGGAAGGGACCTTGGGGCGGGTCGGCCCGTTCCAGTAGGCCGAGTCTTGGGGGTCGGGCAGAGTGACGCCGTCAATGCCCGTGTCTTCCTGTGGGCCGTTGATAATCCCGTTGCCATATTCCCAACGCGGGTCGAAGCTGGGGTCACCGGGGTGCGGTTGGCCGGGTTCCGGCCGGTCTTCGGTGCTCATTTGGCCGTCCGGCAGCGCATCCTCGGAAATTTGACCGATATCCACGACCAGTCGGCCTTCGTCATTGCCGTTCCACTTGACCCAGATTTCCAGATATTTCGACAAGGTTTGATCCGCGTAGGCTTCTCCCAGATAACGCATCACTCCACCCCAACTGCGCTCAGGATTGGCTTCGCTTGTGTCGGGACGGAAAATGATGTTCAAAGATTGCAGCGTGTTGGCGACATTCTGGTTGACTTCCCGCTCGGGGAAAACCTCTTTGACAGGCACCTGGCTGCGGACCGTCGGATTATACCAAATCATCCGTCCCCGCAGCGAATCCATGCCCGGGTCCGCGGGAATGGAAGAGAGCGACCATTGCCGGCGCAGAAGCCCGAGAGGCACGGAGCGGCGAGCACTCTCAAAATCGTCCAGATAGGCCAGACCCCCGACATCGCCGGTGGCGCGATTCTCCATGGAGTTCGGATTGGGATAGACGCGGGCGACTTCGGCATCCACCTTGATTTCGGACGGCGTCTCCGTCGTCACCAGAGGCAGCATGTCCACCGCGCGAGTCAGAAAGTAGGGGCGGAAGGTCAGGCTTGTATTCATGTCATAGAGCGTATTCCGAATGGGTTCGGAGCCGACGCGCACGCGCCGTTCGAGCGGCTTTTCATTCAGATAGAGCCACATGCCGCCGATATAGGAATTCTCCCAGAGACCGTATTCGGCTCGCATTCCGAGCAGGGTTTTGCGCTCAAGCTGAAAGATCGTGCCACTCTCGTAGAGGATTTCGAGGTCGGCGTTTTCGGCTTTCGCCGCTTGATTCAGAATGCGGAGCTGACCCGACATATAGTCTATCGTGTAATCTGTACCACGTTGCAGATGCACGCCGTTGAGAATCACTTCTTCCGAGCCTTCCAAGACGAGCGGGCCCAAATCATAGACAGAGCTCGAACCGCGGAATTCCGTACTGAAGCTCCAATAGGCGCTTTGGGAACGGATGATGGATTCGGTCTTGGTGTAGAGGTCACAGTGTCGGAAGCCCGTGCTGTCGGCCAAGGCTCCGATAGCCCACTGATAGGTCAGGAAATCCTGCCCGGTTGGCCCATCCCAGAATCCCGAAGGACAAAAGGGCGTGAGGTCCTGGAAATGAATCTCCCCTCGGTCAAATCGAACCAGCGCGGGATAGCCATTGTCCACTCTGCCGTCGGGCGTGGGAGCGCCGGTTGCGTCCTCCATATCGAAGCGGAAGGTTGTAAGATAAGTCTCGTTCAGCCCCGGCGCGCTGGTCTCCGGGATATTGGAGCTGCTGGCCGAGCGGACAATTTCCATTTTGAAATTATCGGGCGAGATATCCTGAGCGTTCAGCGAATAGACATGGCGGAACATGAGATTCCATGTCCAATCGGTAGGCTCCGGGCTCTTGCGCTTGAGAAGGAGGAGCCGAAGACTGTCAGGATTGGCCGCCAAGACGCCAAAGGTATCGCCTGCCATCGTGCTGAACGCAACGGCCAGAATGTCATCGGCACCCACCGGTGAGCGCAGCCGAATGTAACCCAAGGCCCGGTCGAAATCATATTCTCCGGAGGCATAATCGAGACGGCGAAATAGGCCGCTTTGATGCTCGTTGTCCCCCTGAAGCACGGCGTCACTATCGGGATAGGCCAGATAGCGCCAGGAGACCGCGGTGCCCTGCAGCGGCGTCGAAGATTGACCACCCGCGTAACTCTCGCCTGACACATAGACTTCGATGGCGGCGATTTGCCAGAGGGAATCCGCGGCCACGTGCGTGCGATGGACAAAATGACGGTATCTTTCGCGATAATTGAAAAGCGTCTTCTCTCTTCCATCCACATCCGTGAACATGTAGGTCGTATCGCTCAGGAAGAAATAGACGCCGCGCAGAAAATCTTTCTCGGAGAAAGGCGGGCGAGCTTGACCGGCTGCGGTATTCGGGCGTTGCTTATTCTTCTGCCCCTTTTCAAGCGACGCGATGCCGGTCATGGTGAGGGCGCCGAGCTTGGCGGTGGATTTCAGACCGAAGAGGCCCTGGTTGCGACCTGAGAAAGTGGCGAGCCGTGTTCCCAAGCGGAGGTCAATGTTTCCGGCCTCAATGGTTTGAATGACTTCATCCTCTTCGCCGGTATAATCCAGGCGAATGGCATTTTGAAAGTCAAAGAGGCGCTCGGAGTCCTGATCCACGCGCACCTTGACCTTTTCGCCGACTTTCCCTTCAATGGTGAACCGCTGCGTTTGATCAATGAGAAACGAAGTGGAAGCGTTTTGGTTATTGACGGTCTGGATCTGCGAGAAGGTCTGTCGCCTCACATGACCATTGATGCTGATGTCTCCGCTGACCCGCAGCCCCACACGCTCTCCGCCGAAAATGCGCTTGAACGTGCGGCTTTTTATTCGGAACGGGACATCAATGGCGATTCCCTGACCGCTCGTTCCTTTCTTCTGGAACTTGAAGACTTTCGCCGTGTTTTCACGGAAAATCTTGCGAGTGTCGTGGGCAAGGCGAAGCTCGCGGTACTGGTCGTAAGACAAAATGGTGGGAGGACGAATGTCTTCATCAAAGACGCGCTCGCGGATGACAACGCGCTGGAGCGTGCTGTCCATCTCGGCTTTGACGACATAGACGGTGGAAGTCGGAAGAGCGAGGAGCGGTCGAGGGACAATGGAGAGGCCTTTGGGTAGCCGTCGGACGAAGGGATTTGTCGTCAGCGAATCGACCGGCGACCATCGGAAGCCAACCTTTGCAGCGAGTTCGGTTGGATTTCCGAAGAAGAGAAGGGACGCCAGCAGG
>JAZDIW010000220.1:0-4361 GCA_043804575.1 bacterium | reverse complement strand
CGCAAGAAGTCTCGCGCCGCGCATCAAACTAATCGGAGTCGAACCGGAAGGCGCCGATGACGCTTATCGCTCGCTGCAAGCAGGAAAGCTCATGCCGCAGGCGAGCAACAACACCATTGCCGACGGCCTTCGCGCAACACTCAGCGAGCGAACTTTCGGAATTCTACGCACGCACGATTGCCATATCGTGACGGTCAGCGAATCCGCCATCGTCGAAGGCATGCGCTTTGTCTGGGAGCGAATGAAAATTATCATCGAGCCCTCCGCCGCCGTCACGGTTGCTTCTCTTCTCGAAAACAAAATCGAAATATCCAGCAAGCGCGTGGGCGTTATCCTCTCCGGCGGCAATGTGGACCTTGACCATTTGCCGTGGTGATGACAATCAAACTCACAGATCAAACTTCTCCGCACTAGACCGCACGCTCCTGCGTGCGGAACTGCGGAACGCGGGAGCGAATCGCTTCCTGATATGAACAAAGCTCAACGCGCAAATTTTTTTTGAAAATGGCACCATAATAAGGGATAGTTGTTATGGAAACAAAAAAGATCAAACCCGGCTGGCAACCGGTCGAAGAGGTGAATTGGGAGGCCTACGAAGAAGCGATCAAGACCGCTCGCACCAAGCAGCAAATTACATTGCATCTTCGCCATCTGATTGAGCACAAAGGCTATGCGAACTTGCTTCGCGCCGCCGAAATCGCTTTCGACCGCCTGGTCGAAGTGCTGCCCGGCAACAAGGGCTCCATCGGCGTGAACGCCTATGTGGATGACAAAGAAGTCTACTGCAATTTCCGCTTCGTGGCGTCCGGAAGCAAGCATGGTGAGGACGAATTCAACTACTGATGCCAAGATACACCAGTTATGTTCTCTTGTCAGGTTTTTCGGAGGGAACTCATGGTTGGAAGAGCATTATTCACACTATTTCTTGCCTCAACTCTTTTCGCGGAGCAAGATATGATTAGCTTGCCATCCCCGAGGCTCGAGAGCACCGCCTCACTCGAACATACCATCAATATGCGCCGCTCGCTGCGTGATTTCAGTCCTGAATCCCTGTCGCTTGAGCAACTTTCGCAACTTTTATGGGCAGGGCAGGGGATTACGGATGGGGAGGAACTACGGGCGTCTCCTTCGGCGGGTGCGCTCTATCCAATGGAACTGCGCGTCCTCGTGCAGCGCGTAAAAGGCTTGGCGCCCGGTCTCTATGTCTACAAGCCTGAGTCGCACGCCCTCGAAATGCAGCGCATGCCCGATGTGGGCTATCCTCTAGGTGACGCTGCCTATGGACAAGACTGGATGGAACAGGCGCCGATTGTCATTTTCATCACGGCAACCCCGTCTCGCACGCGCGTCAAATATGGTGAACGCACCGAGCGCTACCTCTTCTTGGAGGCGGGCCATATCGGACAAAACATCCTTCTGCAGGCGGTGGCCTTGGGTCTCGGCGGCACGCCCATTGGCGCCTTCGACGATGAGCAGATTGCCAAATTCTTGGGCACAAGACAATCGCCGCTCTACATTCTTCCCATCGGTTGTCCCTGGAAGCAGTAAAAGGACTGCCCGACATCACCGCAACATCCTCACGAAACGAAAAGCCCCTTTGGACTTCTCCAAAGGGGCTTTTCTATCTTCTCCTGCTCGGTTTCTCGTCCGGGCGCATCCCTATCACATAGTCACACTTCCGCCAACCAACCTCAGAGTTTTGTGTGCCATAGCAGCCACCTGCGGATCGTGGGTCACAACAATCACAGTTCGCCCTTCCTCATTGACACTGCTGAGAAGCGCCATGATTTGCTCCCGGGTGTCGGGATCGAGGTTTCCGGTCGGCTCATCGGCGAGAATAATCTCAGGGTCGTTGGCAAGTGCGCGAGCGAGAGCCACGCGCTGCTGCTCGCCAACGCTCAGTTCTGACGGTTTATGATCAAGGCGATCCCCCAGTCCGACTCGTTCCAGTAGTGCAGTAGCCTTCTTCTGTTGCACCTCCTCACCGCGACCTCTTAGATAGAGCGAAATCTGGACATTCTCCAGAGCAGACAAATAGGGAACAAGATTGAAGGTCTGAAAGAGAAAACCGATCTTCTCTCGTCGTATCCGAGCTCGTTCATCGGGAGAGAGCTCATACAACGACTCGTCGTAGAGGAATACGCGTCCCGACGACGGCGTGAGCATTCCACCCACGGTGAGAAGCAGCGTGCTCTTCCCGCTGCCACTTGGCCCGACAACCGAGATAAATTCGCCCTTGTTAATGTCGAGACTTATCTCTCGCAAGGCAGCGATGGTCTGCATGCGATGATTGTAATTCTTGCAAATGGCTTCTATTCTAAGCATGATTATATCTCCTGGAGGCTTGCGCATGGGTCGAGGCGCGCGGCACGCGACGCAGGCAACACACTGGCCAGCAGCGCAATGGCCATTGAGATTCCAAGAGCCCAAAGTACGAGAAAAGGCATTGGCAAGACAGGCACTCCGGCGATCCTCGGCCCCAACACGAACGCCAGCACTGTCCCGAGAACAAATCCGCTGACTCCGCCCGCAAGGCCGAGGAGCAGCGCTTTCAGAAGGAACATCCGCAGAATGAAGGACGAGCCCGCTCCCAATGCCATGAGCGTACCAATCTCTTTTCGCCGCTCGTAGACATTCGCGAACATGTAATTGGCAATGCTCGCGCCGCCAACTAAAATAATGATTATCAGAAAAATCACCGAAAGGCGAGACATCATCTTATTGGTTTTGACTTGCGTATTCACCACCTGCGAAATCGTAACCACTTTGGCTTCCGGCAGCAGTTGATTAATCTTCTGCACCAAGCCCTTCGTAATTTGATTGCAGCAACCGACGATTTCGATGCAGTTGAGAACCGGCCCCTTTCCAGTAAGATCCTGAACGGTGTGAAGATGCGCAAAAATGCGAGAGTCGTCTATGGTTCCGGTTTGGGGCAAGACTGCAATGACCTTGAACGAGCGGCCAAGCAAATCAAGTTGAGTTCCCTCCTTGACCGCCAGCAATGCGGCTACATCCGCTCCGACCAAGGCCTCGTTCCCCTCCAGTGTCTCCACTACTCGCGTGCGCACCAGCGTTTCCTTCACCGGCTCCTGCGTTCCGCCGGGCATGCCCACCGTTCCACATCCAATAGGGCGGGAGAAAATTCCCGCTCCTTGCCATGCCGCCTTGGCTTGAAATTCGTTCTTGGGAAGGATCCCCGTCAGTGTAAATGCTCTGCCCTGCACAGTCACCGGAATAGATAACTTCGGAGAAAGATTGTCAAGTCCCTCGATGTCGGACATAATCAGCCGCGTCACGTACTCCTCTGGAATTTCCTCATCTTGGAGGTCCACGCTATAATAATCCAACATCGAAGCGGACTTCGGCAGAATGAGAAGATTCGCTCCCAATGCGTCTAACTCTCTGGAAACCGCTTTCTCAGAGTAGACTGTGATGTTCTTAATCGAAACAATGACCGTGATGCCCAGCAGAATTGCCAGAAAGCCGGTGAGAAGCTGGTTCTTCCTTACAAAAATCTCCCGCCAGACAATGGTTTGAAGTTTCATTTCACTTGCTCTTCGTTGGAGTGGGACCACAAGTCTTGCCCGAACCGGGAGGACAGCATCCTCCGGATTTGGATTGGGCTGCCTGCAGACTGGCTACCAATTGCTGCTTCTGGGTAGCTCCTCTATAAGTGGCGATAGGAGAACCTGGGGGTAGAAGGAAAACCGTCGTCGCTACATTTGTGTTTGGATCGATTTGAAGCTGTGACAGAAACTTGGATTCGTCAGGGTCCGATGGGTCTACAGTAACAATCTCCGTCGCCGGACCGTATTTCGGGTCCGCCTTGAAATCCTGCAGTCCTTTCATGGCTGCCCTGTTTTCAGAAGTCTTTCGACCTTGGACTGCCAGCAAAACTGCCTTGCGTTGCTGGAGTGCCCCTAAAGTCTGTTCCGCTCCCTTGCTGACGACCGCGTCCACCAGTTTGTTCTCATCGATGGCTCCCACAGCACTTCCTGTCACCGCGCCATTCGGTGCAACCGCCAAAACCAGCGGCATCGGCGCGCGATCTGCCCTGAAGCGCTGAACAATGTCTTTCTCCGCCGGATCCGTGACATTGACCGCGACCCAATCTGCCTTGCGAGGAGACCGACGCTTGGCAGATTCCACGGCATTTGCTGCCATACGCATCGAATCATTATCCTCGCGGTAAAAGAGCACAAATTCGTATTTGCCGGATTTCGCTGCCTTCTCCACGGCTTCCATACCTCGACCAAGTCCTGTCTCTTTTGCACCAGCCTCATTCCGGCCCAGGGTTGCTGGCGAACGCGAGGCCGCGATCTTTGTTGATGCTGCATCGCCAGTGATTTTCGGCTTTGCGA
>JAZDIW010000219.1:0-9853 GCA_043804575.1 bacterium | reverse complement strand
CCGAGCGCAAGCGGGCGGAGGAGGCGCTGCGGGAGAGCGAGGCAAAGTTCCGCACCATCACCAATACGGCTAAAGATGCTGTTGTTATGTTAGATAATGACGGAAATATTTCCTATTGGAATCCCGCGGCGGAAGAGATCTTTGGCCACACGAGTGATGAGGCTGTCGGGAAAGAAATGCATACGCTTATGGCTCCCACGAAATACCATGAGGCTTACAAGAAAGGATTCAGCGTGTTTCGGGAGACTGGACAGGGCGCTGCGATTGGAAAGACGCTTGAATTGGAGGCGATTCGAAAGAATGGAACGGAATTCCCGATGGAAATATCTCTCTCAGCTATTCAGGTCAAAGGCCAGTGGCATGCGGTAGGGATAGTACGGGACATTACCGAGCGCAAGAATGCCCAAGAAGAGTTAAAGAGAGCAGAAGAGAGATACAGAGCCATTTTCGAGAATGCTATTATCGGTATCTACCAGAGTGCACCAGAAGGACGTCACTTAAGCGCCAATCCTGCACTTGCACGTATATATGGTTATGATTCTCCAGAAGAATTGATTGCCAGTATGACGGACATTGCAAAGCAACTTTACGTTGATCCCAACCGTCGTGTTGAACTGTTTAAGCATAGCGAAATACTAAATTTTGAATCACAAGTCTATCGCAAAGATGGAAGCATTATATGGATTCTGGAGAACGCGAGCGCTATTTGTGATTCAAAGGGCAATATACTTTATTTTGTTGGCACCGTTGAAGACATCACCGAGCGCAAGCGGGTCGAAGAAGCATTGCGCAGGAGCAATGTACATCTGTTGAACGCGTTGCGGATTGCCAAGTTGGGGAATTGGGAATACGATGTCGCCAAGGACTTGTTCACCTTCAATGACGAATTCTACGCACTCTTTCGAACGACGATTGAACAAATGGGCAGCTACACCCTATCGTCTGCCCGCTATGCCGAACGGTTCGTGCATCCTGAAGATATGTCGGTGGTCGCTGACGAAACTCGTAAGGCCATCGAATCCACGGATCCCAACTTCAGCCGACAACTCGAACACCGAATGGTCTATGCCGATGGGGAGATCGGACACATTGCGGTGCGCTTTCAGATCGTGAAGGACAATGAGGGCCGGACAGTAAAAACCTATGGCGTGAACCAAGACATCACCGAGCGCAAGCACGCGGAGGAGGCACTGCGCGAGAAGGCCGCTCTCATCGATCTTGCCCGCGATGCGATTGTTGTGCGTTCCCTCGACCGCCGCATCCTTTTCTGGAGTGACGGCGCCGAAGTCACCTACGGCTACACCGCCGAGGAGGCTCTGGGTCGCATCGTTTCCGAACTTCTGCGTTCCGAGTTTCCTGCCAGAAACCTCGATGAGATTGACCGAATCGTCCTCGAACAGGGATACCATCAGGATGAACTCGTGCACTATCGCAAGGACGGCCGGAGGTTGAATGTGGACATACAGTGGGCTCTTCAGCGCAACGCACGGGGCGAGCCCGCATCCATCCTCCAGATCAGCCGCGACATCACCGAGCGCAAGCGAGCAGAAGCCTCTCTACGAGAGAGTGAAGAGCAGCTTCGCATTCTTTTTGATAATCTGACTATTGGTGTCTATCGCACAACACCCGACGGGCAGATTCTTTTCGCCAATCCCGCGCTCATCAAATTGCTGGGATATTCATCGTTTGATGAGTTGTCCACCCGGAATCTCGAAAAAGGAGGATTCCATCCAACCTATCTCCGGAGTGAATTCAAGAAACGGTTAGAGAGAGATGGTGAGATTCGGGGTCTCGAATCTGCCTGGACGAGAGATGACGGAACCACGATTTATGTTCGAGAGACGGCGCGAGCCGTCCGAGGAGAAGATGGCCAGATATTCTATTACGAAGGCACCATCGAAGATATCACGGAACGCAAGAAGAGCGAAGAAAGCCTCGAGTTCGAGAGAAGGCAACTTCTTTCCATCTTTGACGGTATGGATGAATCCGTCTATGTCATCGATCCTGCAACTCACGAGATACTGTATACCAATTCATCTCTCGAGAGAGCTTTCGGTCGAAAGCTCACCGGAGGTATCTGTCACAAAGTATTCCGCAACTCAGACATACCTTGTGAAAACTGTGCCTATCCCAAGCTTATCGAGAATAAAGGCAGGCCATTGAAATGGGAACTTCACAATAGCGCCCGCAATCGGGATTCCGCCATTACGAGTCAGCTTATCCGATGGCCGGACGGGCGGGATGTGCTGCTCGAATTGGCCACGGATATCACGGAGAAAAAACACGCGGAACTGGCCTTGCGGGAAAATGAAGAGAAGTATCGCGACTTGGTCGAGAATATCAATGATGCCATTTATGCGATTGACGCCAATGCCATAATCACCTATGCCAGCCCTGCCATCGAATCCATAACAGGATACAAACCTTCTGAAGTCATCGGCCTCCGTTTTATTGACTTCCTTCATCCTGACGATGCTCACTACATCATTGAGAGATACCAGAGGACTCTCTCGGGGCGGCCTATGGAACCCGACGAATATCGAATCCTAACGAAATCGAAATCCGTTTGCTGGATTCGAACTTCGAGTCGGCCGATCGTCCAAGACGGTCAAATTCTGGGGATCCAGGGCGTGCTCGTCAATGTCACGGAACGCAAGCAGGCGGAGGAGGCGCTCCGCAAAAGCGAAGAGAAGTACCGGACTCTGATTGAGCAACAAAGAGAAGGCGTGGTCATTGCAGATCCGGAGGAGCGGTTCACTTTCTGCAATCCGGCGGCCGAAGAGATCTTCGGAGTATCCCATGGAAGCCTCATTGGGCGGAATCTTAGGGAGTTTGTCAGCTCTGAGACACTGGAATGTATCCGAAAACAGACACAGAAGCGGCGCGCAGGCGAAAAGAGCACCTATGAGATCGAAATCATTCGGCCGAGCGGCGAGAAGCGCCATATTGTTATTCTGGCCAATCCATGGCTTGGTGAGAAAGGAGAATTTGCCGGAGCTTGGGGCATTCTCCGAGATGAGACCGAGCGAAAGCGTGCCGAGACGGAGCTGCGGTTTCATGCGAAAATGGAGATGCTCATTTCCAGCATATCCACGGACTTCATCAACCTTGGGCCCGATGAGGTCGATAAGGGAGTCAACCGCGCCTTGCAGAAAATCGGCGAATTTGCAGGCGCGGATCGCAGTTATGTTTTCTTGCTCTCCGACGACGGAACCCGGGCGGATAACACCCATGAATGGTGTGCCGAAGGAATCGAACCACAAATTGATAAACTGAAGGGACTGTCCGCCGATGTGTTCGCGCAGTGGGCGCAGATGCTCTACAACTTCGAGGATATCTATATCCCCCGCGTGGCCGACCTTCCGGAGGAGGCCGCTCAAGAAAAGGCCTTTTTGGAAGCTCAGAATATCAAGTCCCTCATCATCATTCCGATGGTTTACCGGGAATCTCTCATCGGCTTCGTCGGATTCGATTTTGTCCAAGAGGAGAAAGCATGGGCGCACGATGTCAAAGCCTCTCTAAGAATCCTTCGCATGGCGGGGAATGCGATCGCGAGTGTGCTCGAGCACAAGCGAACCGAGCGGGCTTTGCGCGAGTCCGAGGCGCAATACCGTTCTCTGATCGAGAACTCGAATGATGCGATCTACTTGCTCGCCGATGCAAAATTCGAAATCATCAACCGCCGATTCTCGGAGATGTTCGGGGTCACGCCCGAAGAGGTTCGGGAAGCCGGCTTCAACTTCCTGCAATTGGTGGCGCCGCGCAGCCAGCCGCTGATCGAGGAGCGAAGGCGCATGACAGGGCGTGGCGAGACTCCTCCCTCTCGCTATGAATTCACGGCATTGACCAAGGATGGCAAGGAACTTGAAGTAGAGACTTCGGTCACTCGGATTCCTTTCCGCGGAGGGACGGCGACGCAAGGGATTCTGCGCGATGTTACGGATCGAAAGCGACTCGAAGGCCAATTGCGACAAGCGCAGAAGATGGAAGCGATTGGCACGCTGGCGGGCGGCATTGCGCACGATTTCAACAATATCCTTATGGCCATGCTGGGATATGCCGAAATGGCCAAGATTGATTTGAGTGAAGGCTCCTTGGCTCAGTCAGATCTGGAAGAAATACTCCGAGCAGGTAGACGAGCGAAAGACCTCGTTCGGCAGATTCTTGCCTTCAGCCGCCAAATTGAGCAGGAGCGCAAGCCCATCACCCTCCATCCGGTAATCAAGGAGGTGCTAAGACTGTTGCGAGCATCCCTGCCATCCACCATTGAAATTCGCCAGAATATTGACACGAACTGCGGGGTTGTCTTGGCGGATGCAACGCAGATCCATCAAGTGCTCATGAATCTGTGCAGCAATGCACATCATGCGATGCGCGAAAAAGGCGGAGTGTTGGGTGTCGAACTGAGCAAGATTGAAGTGGATGCCGATTCCGCCAGAGCCGTTCCCAACCTGCGCGAGGGATCCTATGTGCGGCTCACCGTCAGTGACACGGGTCACGGCATGGATCGCGCAACGATGGAACGCATCTTCGAACCCTTCTTCACAACGAAAGGCGTTGGAGAAGGAACGGGCATGGGCTTGGCCACGGTTCATGGAATTGTGACGAGCCATGGCGGCGCCATCACGGTGTATAGCGAGCCGGACAAGGGCACCACCTTCCGCATCTATCTACCTCGACTGGAAGCCGAGGCACCGGAGGCAATGACCCAGGTGGAGCCGATCCCGACAGGGGAAGAACACATCCTCTTTGTGGATGATGAAGAGCCGCTGACGCGACTGGGCAAACAGATGCTCGAGCGTTTGGGTTACCGCGTAACGACGAGAACCAGCAGTGTGGAAGCCTTGGAGGCGTTTCGCTCGAATCCGGACAAATTCGACCTAATCATCACGGATCAAACGATGCCGAACATAACGGGCATGGAACTCGCAGATGAGATGATGCGAATCCGGCGCGATATCCGTATCATCCTTGCGACGGGATTCAGCGAAACCGTGTCTCCGGACAAAGCAAAGCAACTCGGCGTTCGCGAATACATCATGAAACCCGTGGCCATTCGCGAACTGGGGGAAATTGTGCGAAGGGTTCTGGACGAGCAAAAAGCAGAAGTGTAAGTCCCCGAACCACAGCCCAGCCCCCACAGAGGCACTCTTGCCTTTCTGGGGGCTTTTTTGTATTTTGACGATTGGTGTATCGAGCGAGTAAGTGTTTCTTTACTCGCCGAGGCGGATCGGCTGATCACATCTGTTCATATGTGAGTGATTGCACAGAGGCAGAAATCCTGAACCGTTTCAACCCCTATAATCAGGATGTAGCCTTGTAGCGCCGCACGGCAGTGCGCTTGCGTCGGCTACAAGCAGCCGACACCGCAGGAAAGAATCCATTTCCCCATGTACGAAAAACATTGAGACTGTATCTGTCAGGCTACCTGCGTCGGTGGAAAGACCGAAACAATGACAGGCGAGACTTGAAATCGATGATTCCATCCCACATCCAATCCATCCTTGCGACCGACTGCGGCTCGACGACGACGAAAGCGATTCTCATCGAGAAGCGAGATGATGAGTACCGGCTTATCGTGCGCGGGGAAGCGCCAACAACGGTCGAAGCGCCGTTTGAAGATGTGACACGCGGCGTGTTGAATTCCATTCGCGAAGTCGAAGAGCTGACCGGCCGCCAAATCTTGGATGGCGAGCACATTATCACGCCGCACGAGGGCAATCGCGGCGTGGACATTTATGTTTCCACTTCGTCGGCGGGCGGCGGTTTGCAGATGATGGTCACCGGTGTCGTCAAAGCGATGACCGCGGAATCGGCCGAGCGCGCGGCGCTCGGGGCGGGCGCGATAGTGATGGACACGCTGGCGTCGAACGATGGCCGCTTGCCTCATCAGAGAATCGAGCGCATTCGGCGTCTGCGTCCCGACATGATTCTGCTTTCCGGCGGCGTGGACGGCGGAACGACGAAACATGTCGTCGAACTGGCCGAGCTCTTGCGCGCGGCAAATCCACGGCCACGATTGGGTATTGGGTACAAGCTACCCGTAATTTATGCGGGCAACAAAAATGCGCGCGAGGCAATTGCGGAGACTCTCGCCGAGAGTGTGGATGTGCGAATCGTTGAGAATTTGCGGCCCGTTTTGGAACGCGAGAATCTCGGCCCTGCTCGCGAGGCGATTCATGACCTTTTCATGGAACATGTGATGGCGCAGGCGCCGGGCTACAAGAAGCTCATGAGCTGGACGCATGCGCCAATTATGCCCACGCCGGGTGCTGTCGGCGATATTATGCAGCGCGTCGCCAAGGCGCACAATATCACGCTGGTCGGCGTGGACATTGGCGGCGCGACGACCGATGTCTTTTCCGTTTTCCGAATTCCGGACAAGCCCGACCAGACCGCATTCAATCGCACGGTGTCGGCGAATCTCGGAATGAGCTATTCCGTGTCGAATGTGTTAGCTGAAGCGGGCATCGAGAACATTTTGCGATGGATACCCTTTTCGCTCTCGGAAGACGACCTTCGCAATCGAATCGCCAACAAGATGATTCGCCCGACCACGATTCCGCAGACAATTGAAGACCTGCAGATCGAACAAGCGATTGCTCGCGAGGCGATTCGGCTTGCGTTTTTGCAGCACAAGAGCTTCGCGACGAGTCTGAAGGGAGTGCAGCAGGAGCGGACGATTTCGGATACTTTTGCACAGACTCGGACGGGCGAGACTCTCGTGGATTTGATGCAATTAAATATTCTTGTCGGGTCGGGTGGTGTGCTTTCGCATGCGCCGCGAAGAGCTCAAGCTGCGCACATTATGATTGACGCTTTCGAGCCGGAGGGCATCACTGAGCTGGCGGTGGATTCCATCTTCATGATGCCGCATTTGGGAGTACTGGCGACCGTTCATGAAGAGGCGGCGATTCAAGTTTTCGAGAAAGACTGCCTGATTCGTCTGGGAACATGCATCGCGCCCGTGGGAAATGGCAAAGAAGGCCGCGAATGCATCGAGATTGAGGGGCAAGCATCGGATGGAACAGAACTGCACGAGAAGATCTCCTTCGGAGAGCTTGTCCTCTTTCCGCTTGGACCGGATGTGACGATGAAAGCGAAACTTCGCCCTGCACGCGGTTTTGATGTCGGCGCGGGGCAAGGCAAAGAGATGGAAGCGACTCTCACCGGAGGCGTTGTCGGCCTTATCGTGGACACGCGCGGCCGCCCGCTTGAACTATCAATGAGCATGCCTCAGCGGATTGAAAGACTTCTGCGATGGGCGAAGATTCAAGAGGTTGCCGCTGTCGAAGATGAGGGCGTGGCCACGAGAAGAACATGAATACTCTATGCTATGAGCAGCACTTCGGACTTTCTATAGAAATCAATTGAAGCTATAGGATGGCGCTTACAGGACTACATTTCCTTTTGACGACGCGGTGTGTTTATGAATGCGACCATTGCTTTGTTTTTGGAGGACCGCAGCGCATCGAAGTCTTCACAATTCAAAAAATTCGGGAAGTACTTGCGCAGGTAAAGGAAGTTCCTTCGATAAAGGACATCTTTTTCGAAGGCGGTGAGCCTGCTCTCTATTATCCTTTGCTTCAAGCCGGAATTCAAGAAGCCAAACGCAGCGGCTTTGAATGCGGCCTCGTCACGAACGGCTACTGGGCAACTTCATCGGAAGACGCCAAGCTCACACTGGAGCCGCTCGTCAAGGCGGGACTTTCCATCGTTCAAGTCTCCTGCGACGAGCTTCACGGAGATGAAGAAGCGCAGAAACTCGCGAAGACGGCTTGCGAAGCTGCCGTATCTTTGGGTTGCGATGCCAGCTTACTCACATGCGAAATACCCAAGAGCGGCGTGGACGACGACAACGCGATTTGTTTTCGCGGTCGCGCCGCAGTGAACCTTATCGAAGACATGCCTCGAAAAGAAGCAAAGCTTTTTGACAGTTGCCCCTATGAAGAGTTGGAGAAGCCCGAACGCGTGCATGTGGATCCGGAGGGATTCGTTCATCTCTGTCAGGGGCTTATTATCGGCAATCTGTTCGAGAAGAAGCTGTCGGATCTTCTTCGCGATTACGAACCGCGACAGCATCCTATCATAGCTCGATTGCTCGCCGGCGGGCCGGTGAAATTGGCCGAGGATTTCAAAGTGGACACGAGCGCGGGCTTCGTGGATGCGTGTCATCTGTGCTTTGCAGTGCGTTCGAAGTTACGAGAGCGATTCCCTGAATATCTGGCACCGAAGGGAATGTATGAAACAGGCGAGTAGTCAATCCAAAAAAGGGGAGCGCGTCGCGCTCGATTTCTGCGCGAAGACCGAGCTTGTGGAAGCACGGCGATGGACGGAGCGGCTCATCTGGAGGCTGCTGAATGCTGTCGGCAAACCCTCACCTCTTGTTCTTGTGGCGAATTGCACGGACGGCCGCGACACGGAGATTTTTCTTCAAAGGGGCGCGCGAATTGTCTCCATTTGTGCCTCTGAAAAGCAACTGGAATTCGCGAGACGGCAGGTGCCAAGCGGCGATTTTTGCCTTCTGAATCTTGAGTGCCTCGATTTGCCTGCAGAAGAATTTGATGCCGTCTGGTGTGTTGGTCTTCAAATGACGAATAGCAACTCACACCAAATTCTTTCCGAACTGGCGCGAGTCTTGAAGTCCGGCGGGATTCTTGCTTTTGATTGGGGAAGGGAGACTACGAAAACGGTGGGTGATGTCTCAGATTTTCTTTCGGGATTCGTGCTTGTCGAGCGTGAGTCTTATCCCGAAGATCTTTTCGCAGGCGGAATCGAACATATCATGATGCGGAAGTGGTAGCGCTCACTTTCGCACCCACAGCATTAGTAGAAATCCCAAGAACGCAAAGATGAGATTGCCGCCCCAAGCGGCGATTTGCGGCGGCAGAGTCTCATGGTAACCCAAGACCTTGCCGATTTGCATCAGGCCAAAATAGATAAAACAGACCAGAAGCCCCAGACCAAATCCCAACACCAGTCCCCCTCGGCGTCGAATCGCGGCCAGAGGGACGCCGAAAAAGACGATGATGACCGTCGCAAAGGGCTGCGAAATTTTGAAGGCCAGATCCACGGCCCATTTGGCACTTCGATTGCCGCTTCGGCGCAGCTTCTCGACAAACGCCTTGAGCTCCCTATAATTCATCTCTTCGGGCTTCGTTTGAACCTTCGTGAGGTCACTCGGCTCGAAGCCCAAATCCTCTCGCTCGAGGGATTCAAATCTCTGGATCTCTTGCCCCTCTTTTTTTGGAATCCGCCGCTGAACATCCTTTAGCCTCCACGCCTTCCCCTCCCAGACAATCTTATCCGCTTCAATTTGAGCAAGGATTCGGTTCGCGCCCACGGTTTGAATCGTCACTTGATAGCCGGTTTGAGCCATGGGATCATAGGTTTCCATGTGCAAAAACTCGTTAGGACCCACTTGAAGATAGATCCGTCCTTGACGAGCAGCAGTGGGACGAGGTTTCAATCTTACTTTCTCACGGTAGATATCTTGGCGCAGTTGATTGGAGGCGGGAACGACGGTCTCGCCAAAGCCCACTGCAAATACTCCGGCGGGAATCGCCACGATGAGATGCAGAACGACGATTCGATAGAGACTGTACCCGGCGCTTTGCATGGCCGCGAGCTCGCGCGAGTGCATGAAGCTGCCCACGGTAAAGAGCGTGCCCAAAAGCATCGAAACCGGCAGTGTGAGATAGATGATGTAGGGCAGGTAGAGGAAATAGTAGCGAAAGACAAGCCACGCGGGACAATGAGCGTCAATGAAGCGATCCAGATTCTCGATGAGGTCTACGGTGACAAAGATGACAATCGAGGCCAGAGAAGCGAAAACAAGTATGGCAAAAAAGCG
>JAZDIW010000218.1:0-12820 GCA_043804575.1 bacterium | reverse complement strand
GAATGAAGAAATTCCAGTCTATTGCGGCGAAACCGCAAAGCACATTTTAGATGCCGTACAGGCGTCAAGCAAGCGCGACATTGAGGGCGAGGTTATTGATCTC
Source organism: bacterium (assembly GCA_043804575.1). Taxonomy (GTDB): domain Bacteria; phylum Electryoneota; class RPQS01; order RPQS01; family DYHQ01; genus JAZDIW01. Next base: position 12,717 of record JAZDIW010000218.1, on the reverse strand, counting down.
TATACAAGATTTGGCCCAAATATTTATGGTACAGATATTGAAGCCAGTCTAAAACCCCACGTGAGCAACGCTGAGGTCTCCGGAAGCTACCTTTCAGACTCTTTAAGCCGCTCTCAGAGAGCCATAGAAGAAACCAAATCGCTATCATACAATACGACAGCATCATTTCATGCAATGGGTACGGTAATTACCGATGAGGCAATAATCCACCCACAATTCTTCGGAGGACGAGACGCTGCGGGGAATGTCGTTCGCGAATTCAGGAAAATTGATATTACACCGCAACAGGAAATACTTGATTCTTTGCTTCGCGAATATGGCGTCGAATTTGTTCAGATGAGAAAGCAGGCATGGAACGATTTCAATCGTGGCGCTCCAGCAAACGTAGAGAATGCCGCACACCAAATGCGAGAATTGCTAACAAGACTGCTTAACCAGAAGGCATCAACCGAACCAGTAACACAAGCAAAGTGGTTTGACCCGAAGGAACATCTTCACACCAAGAACCAAGCAAAAAGGTGGGCTCAAATCAAATATTTCATCATGGGCAACGATGAAAGCAAAGTGTCACATGAGGAACTATCCTATATAGGAGATCTTTCAGAGAGCATCGCCGACAAACATAATGAGCTTTCATCCAAGGCTCACGGAAAAAGCATGGACAGGGACAGAGTGAGAACCCTTCTAATTGAATATGAAGTGCTGCTTCTGAAAATGCTTCAAGCCAAAAAGAAGCACGACTTATCCCGATAAGAGCTGTCATTTAAGGAACAATGTTGAGTAAGGTTTTCGATATTGATGCAGGCAGCTACGAGCGCTACGGATTCCACCAGCCCGAGAAGTATCTTGTCAAAATGGACAAGGGGCTGTCGAAGCATGTGGTGGAGGAGATTTCCGAGTATAAAAGCGAGCCGGGATGGATGCGCGAGTTTCGCTTGAAGGCGCTCGATATTTTTCTGAAGTACCCCATGCCAAATTGGGGGGCCGACCTGTCGGGTGTGCATTTTGACGATATTCACTACTATGTCCGCCCGACAGACAAACCTGAGCACAATTGGGACGAAGTGCCCGAGGAAATCAAAGATACTTTCGTGAAATTGGGCATTCCGGAAGCCGAAAGGAAATTTTTGGCAGGCGTCGGCGCACAATATGAATCCGAAATGGTCTATCACTCCCTGCAGAAGCAGTGGGAGCAACTGGGCGTGATCTTTCTGGATACGGACACAGGCCTGCGCCAACATCCTGAGCTATTCAAGGAATACTTTGCCTCCATCGTTTCGCCTTCGGACAACAAACTTGCGGCGCTGAATAGTGCCGTCTGGTCCGGTGGCAGCTTTATCTACATCCCTCCCGGCGTTCATGTCACGATTCCGCTGCAAGCCTACTTCCGCATCAATACCCAAAACATGGGCCAATTCGAGCGCACGCTGATTATCGCCGATGAGGGCTCCAATGTTCACTATGTCGAGGGATGCACGGCGCCGGTCTATAGCTCGGATAGTCTCCATGCGGCGGTGGTCGAGTGCTTCGCGAAAAAAGGCGCGCGGCTTCGCTACACGACGATTCAAAACTGGTCGCGCAATGTCTATAATCTCGTGACGAAGAGGGCGGTCGCCGAAGAAGACGCGATTGTGGAATGGGTGGACTGCAATCTCGGCTCCAAAACGACGATGAAATATCCGGCGGTCTTCTTGAAAGGCCGGGGAGCACGTACCGATATTCTGAGCGTTGCCTATGCCGGTTCGGGGCAGCACATTGAAGCAGGCTCAAAAATCATTCACGGCGCTCCGCATACGACTTCCGTGATTGTCTCGAAATCCATTTCGCGAGGCGGCGGGCGCACAAGTTACCGCGGCCTGCTGAAAGTCCTTGCCGGCGCGGTCGGCGCCAAATCCAATGTGCGATGCGACGCACTGCTCATGGACGAGGAGTCCCGTAGCGACACCTACCCTTATATGGATGTCAAAGAAGAGAAGAGCACGCTGGGGCATGAAGCGACCGTCTCGAAAATCGGCGATGAACAGCTTTTTTACCTCATGACGCGCGGACTTTCTCAAACCCAAGCGACGGCCCTCATCGTGCAAGGTTTTATCGAGCCGGTCGTGAAAGAATTGCCGATGGAATACGCCCTCGAAATGAATCGTCTGATTCAACTTCAAATGGAGGGCACCGTTGGATAGTCGAACGATAGCTGCCAAAGAGACCATCTCCTCGCTCTCGACTTCTCTCTCGGGTGCAAGTTCCCGCCTGGCCGCCCTCGAAGCGGCACAGCGAAAGTGGATTCCGAAGCGGACAAATGAAGACTGGCGCCACCTCGACCCGGATGCGTTTCCTTGGGAAGAAGCACATGCCGCTGCAAGTTCTCCAGCTAAAATGTCGGTAGATATCGAGTTCCAGGCGGACGCCAACTTGCCTGCCATCGAGGCGGCAAAGCTGCAGGCATTGCTTGCCATAGACGAGGAAGACGCCGATGCGAAATTCCTCTATTTGCACAGGGCCATGACGAGCACCGTGGCGGCCTACCGAATTCCTGCGAATTCACAAGGGCTCTCGGCTCGAATCATTCACCGGATTTCGGGTCCGGCGGCATTGATAACGGCGCTGGTTATCGAGAAAGGGGCCAGTGCGGTCATCTACAACTGCTGGGAGAGCGCGACAAACGGCACACTTCCAGCCATTGGGCGAATTGAAATCGTGCTCGAACCGGGTGCGCGGCTGCACTTTCTCCACGAGGACAAACTTGGCTTTCATACGCATCTGTACACCCGGGCACGCGTGCAGATTGCCGAAGGTGCTCGCCTCGACTGGGGCGTTCTTACCACAGGTTCGATCTGGCACGCGGCAAAAATGGAGATTGATTCGCAGGGCCCAAATGCGGAAAGCACGACCTATGGTCTCTATTGCGGCGCGGGAGAGCGAACCGCAGAGCACCGCACTCTCCAGTATCATCCCTGTGCTCGGGCCAAGAGCGAGCTGCTCTTCAAATCACTTCTAAAAGAGAAATCGCGCTCGGTCTTTCAAGGGATGATTCGCGTGGAGCCAGCCGCACAACATACGGACGCCTATCAAGCCTGCAGGAATCTCTTGCTCAGCCCGGCGGCTCACACCGAAGCGATTCCACGCCTTGAAATTCTCGCCGATGATGTGCGCTGTTCCCACGGCGCCACCGTTGGGACGGTGGATGAAGACATTCTGTTCTACCTGATGACACGAGGATTGAGTCGCGCCCAAGCCGCGGCGGCGATTGCCACAGGCTTTGCCGAGGAAATCCTTCGGCGTGTGCCGCTGAAAGATGTCGCGGACCGATGGCGTCAGTTCGTTGAGCAAACCATTAGCCATAGCCTCACCTGAATCTTGCGCAAACCATGAAAAGTAGCTCGACTCACTCCAAAGCCAAGAAGATTCGTGAAGATTTTCCCATTCTGAAAACACTCATCCACGGGAAACCTCTCGCCTATTTGGACAATGCGGCGACTTCCCAGCGGCCCTCGCAAGTTCTCGAAGCCTATTGCTCGTTCAGCCAGACGCACAACGCGAATGTCCATCGCGGCATCTATTCCCTCGCCGAGCAAGCGACAGACGACTATGAACGGGCGCGAAGCAAGGTGAGAGCTTTCATCGGCGCGCCATCGAGCGAGAGCATCGTTTTCACGCGCGGGACGACAGAGGCTATCAATCTTGTCTGCTATTCATATGCGCGGAAGTTCTTGAAGCGCGGCGATGTCATCGTGCTGACGGTGATGGAACATCACGCGAATCTCGTGCCTTGGCAGCTTGTAGCCAAATCCACCGGCGCGCAGCTTCGCTTCTGGCCGATGAAATCGGACGGCACTCTGGACATGAGCGCGGCAGATGATATTCTGCAGCCGCCGGTGAAAATCGTCGCCTTGACTCACATCTCGAATGTCTTGGGCACAATCAATCCTGTCAAAGAAATCACGACGCTCGCGCACAAAATCGGTGCAAAAGTCTTAATTGACGGCGCACAAGCTGTGCCGCACATGCCGGTTGATGTCAGCGAAATTGGCTGCGATTTCTATGCCTTCTCCGGACACAAGATGTGCGGCCCTACGGGAATCGGCGTGCTATGGGGCCGAGAGGACTTGCTTGAAGAAATGGATCCCTTCCTAACCGGCGGCGAAATGATTCGCGAGGTCTCGCTCGAAAACGCCACATGGAATGACATTCCCTATAAATTCGAAGCGGGTACACCCCCCATCGCGGAAGCCGTGAGTTTGGGTGCCGCGATGGACTACTTGAACAACATCGGCATGGAGTGGATACAGGAACACGACCGAGATCTGGTCGAACAGGCGATGACGCTACTTTCTTCCGAAGAAGGTGTGCAAGTCTACGGCCCGCGGGAGAATCATGCGGCTCTCGTCTCGTTCAATGTGGAAGGCGTTCCGCCACATGATTTGGCGACTTTGCTGGATCGCGACGGCATTGCCGTCCGCGCCGGGCAGCAATGCGCGCAGCCGCTGATGCACTGGCTCGGCGTTCCCGCGACGGCCCGCGCCAGCTTCTACCTGTACAATCTGCCGGAAGAAATTGATCGCCTGATGGAAGGCATCCGCAAGGCCAAGGAGATTTTCTGCTATGCCCGATGAACTCTACGGCGAGATCCTTCTCGACCACTACCGCTTTCCGCGGCGCTTCGGCACACTCCCTGAGCCAACCGTGCGTGTTGAAGGCAAGAATCCTCTGTGTGGGGATGAATTTTCGATTGATTTACACTTCGAAGGCGAGACTTTGAAGGACATTCGCTTCAATGGGATGGGATGCGCCATTTCCATGGCCTCCGCCTCGATGATGAGCGAACTCGTGGAAGGAAAGAGTCTTGCGGAAGTTCAGCGGTGGATTGAACGGTTCAAGAATTTCTTGCGCGACGGAGGGACACCACCGGATGGTGTGGACATGGGCGATTTGCAGTCGCTGGCAGGTGTTGCGCAGCTTCCCGCGCGAATCAAATGCGCCCTAATTGCATGGACGACGCTGGACGAGGGAATTCACGGACACACAAAGGATTGAAAGAAAAAGGCGGACATCACAAAATGACGAACCGCGACCAACGGTCGCGGTTTTGTTTTGCGGGTTTCTTTTTCCAAAAGAGAATAAGATGGGTCGGGTGCAAGCAGCCAACACCGCTTTCAATCTGATTGGATGCTATTTCACGAACATCACTTTCCGGGTCTGTGTGAATCCCTGTGCTTGCATGCGACAGAGGTATATTCCCGAAGGCAAACCCGCCGCATTCCAGGTGGCGGTGTACGAACCGGCAAGGTGGGGGCCGCTTGCCAACTTCGCCACTTCCTTCCCAAGCAAATCGAAAACGATCAGTTCAACCGGACCCGTCTGTTTCAAGTCGTAGCGAATTGTCGTTGCTGCGTTGAAGGGGTTGGGGTAGTTCTGGTGCAGGGAAAAATCAGCAGGGATGATCTGATTGGCAGGCTCCCTCGGAACGGATGCGACTCCCTCCAGAGATAGATCATCCAGAATGAAGAAAGAACCGACACTTACATCCGCCGTGTCGTGCCGCAGGATCTCTACGACGATCATCGCTGTATCGGGGACTCCCGTTCCGGAATAGGAAATCGGAACGGAGAACCGGGTGAATTGTGAAGCAGGTTGGGCGATGTCAATCGAGCCTCCACCGCCGACACCCTCGCCGTAAAGCGCAATGGCGACTATAAGAATGTCTCCATTAATCGGCGAGAAACGGTACCAACCTCTAAGCTCGGCACAGCGCTGTGAAACAGGGAAGCTCCCCGTGAACGCCAGGGGAGGATAGGGGATGTCCATCACCAAGATGACCTCTCCCCGCATGGCATAGGAACCGGAATGACTCTCACCGATGCCTGTTCGCGTGATGGTAATCCAACTTAGAACCTGAACATTATTGGTGTACCATCCAACCGGAGTATAAGCATCATCCCAATTCTCAAAACCGGGATTGGGAATTTGAGCCTGAGCGGTCATCGTCAAGGCACAAAGGCCAACGATTAGATTCAAAACAAGAGATTTCGTCATTGTCTACCTCCCGTCTCTCCATTTGAATTTTATGGAGCTACATTGAATAGTGTTCGTTCCACGAATTTCTTGGATGATAATGCAAACTCAGTGCCATAAGTGAGATTCGTCAGTATTTGCCGCGGCTCTTGTCTCTCCCAAGCCACAACGGCGTCATCGTAGGTCTGGAGCCACAACGGCGTCATCGTAGGTCTGGAGACCCACAACGGAGATCAACTGCCTATTTCTATGTTCGGCTTCCGATTGAGTGAAATCGCAATCCCAACTTCAGTGCCAAGAAGCCCTGCGGGAATTTCTGCGGATTTTGAATGCTCCTGAAATCGCTCGCGCCTTCGATTTCCGTGTAGATGGATAGCTCGCGGTCAAGCCGCACATTCACTTGAACAAAACCGTGGCCGCGAAGCTGCCATTGGTAATTCCATTTTGCCTCATAGTCACTCTCCGCTCCCACAAAATGAGGACCCGCGCCTACCCCCAAAGCAAAGCAGAAGGGACTGTGCGGCACAATCCCCTGCAATTTCAGCCGTCCAATCGCATGTGCATTGCTCCACCCAGAATAGTCGTATTCCTGTCGGACCGAGCCTGGCCATGCTGAAGGTGCGGCTTCCACAGGAGCTTCAGCTTGGGCATAGACCACGCTGATCTCAGGCAGAAGAAAATGCCCCGCGAGTGGCTTGAATTCCCATCCCGCCCCAATACAGAATCCGGGAGGAAAAATGACTCCTCCCTGAATGGAAAGGTCTCCCGAGACTGAGATCCCTGGCACAAGCAGGACGCACAGAAGCGCAGCGGATATGTAGTATCCTCGCCCTTGTACCATTTTTCGCTCTGGAGTGATACCCCGAAAAATGCAGTCCGCGACCAGAGATCGCGGATAGTGAGATTTTCTCAATCCCGTGAGCCACGTAGAATCAACAGTCGAATAAGCTGCAATATCGCCATCGTTGCCGCCGCGACATAGGTCCATGCAGCAGCATCGAGGACTTTGCGCGCGCCATCTGTTTCATCGGGAGCCAGATAGCCGCCACTCGACAAAACCTTCATCGCCCTTGCGGATGCGTTATATTCTACCGGCAGCGTCACGAGTGAAAACGCCACCGCTCCTGCAAAAAACAGAATTCCCAGATCCATCATCCAGTTGACGGATGGAATGATGAAACCAATAAAGAAGAGTGGGAACGCCAGCCAACTGCCAAACTGAGCGACAGGTACGAGACCGCTTCGCAATTTGAGGGGGGCGTATTCGAATTTGTGTTGCAGAGCATGACCGGTTTCGTGCGCGGCGACGCCTAATGCCGCGAGCGACGGCGACCCATACACTCCCTGCGAAAGACGCAGCACCCGTTTGCGTGGATCATAATGATCCGTCAGCTCACCTTCGACCGGTTCCACTTTGATATCGGAGAGTCCCTGCGAATCCAGGATGCGCCGTGCGGCCTGGGCACCGGTGATGCTCGCACGGCTCCTTATTTGGCTATACTTCCTGTAAGTGCCGCGTACTTTGCTCTGCGCCCAAATAGCAAAGCCAAGCGCAGGCAGAAGCAGAATAAATGTCCAGTCGAACATGAAGGGAAACATGTTTATCTCCTACTCAAATCTTATTCCATCCGAAATCCGATATCCTCTCAAGAATTCCTCGGCGCTCATTCGCTTTCGCCCCTCGAGCTGCAAGGAAAGAATCCGCAGTGGAACCGTTCCCGTCCCGATGAAAAACTCGCTTCCGGATGTTTTCACTTCTCCGGATGAAAGCCAAGTGTCTCCTGCCACCACTTCGACTCGGAAAATCTTCAATCGCTTACCATCCAACTGCGTCACGGCGCCCGGCACGGGGCTGAACGCGCGGATTTGATTGCGAAGCTCCAGCGCCGGTTTCTCCCAATGCAACACAAAATCCTCCGGTTTCAGCTTCGGAGCCGCCGTCGCCCACGAATCATCCTGTTTCTGCGGCTCTGCCTGTGTGCCGTTTTCGATGGCATGTAGCGTTTCAACGAGCATGCGTGCCCCGAGCGCCGCCAAGCGGTCATGAAGGGAACCGAAATCATCCTCCGGCGTAATGGATACTCGCTCCTGACGCAAGATGTTCCCCGCGTCAATTCTCTCGGTCAAGCGGATGATGGTCACGCCCGTCTCCGTCTCGCCTCTAAGGAGCGTCCAGTGAATCGGCGCCGGCCCGCGTCCCTTGGGAAGAAGCGAGGGATGCACATTCACCGCTCCCTGCGGAGGCGGCGTGAAGAGCTCGCGCGGCAGGATTCGAAAGGCGACGACAACCAGCACATCCGGCTGCACCCGTGCAATTTGCTGCAAAAAACCTGAATCCTTCAGGGATTCAGGCTGCAGCACTTCCAAGTCAAGCTCTTCGGCTCGCCTTTTGACGGGTAAGGGCGCAAACTTGAGTCCACGCCCCATCGGCTTGTCGGGACTGCAAACCACGGCTGCAATCTTATGGGTGCTTGCATGAAGTGCATCCAAAGTTGGCAGCGCGAAATCCGGATTCCCGCAGAAAACGACACGCATCAGAGCCTCACGTGCTGGTAGATTCCTTCGCCAGTTTCTTCAAAGCGCTCTCCCAGCGAATGCGCCGCGCCGGAGTAAGTCGATCAACGAAAAGAACTCCATTGATATGGTCAATCTCATGCTGTATTACGCGTGCAAACAGTCCATCCGCTTCGAGGCTTTGCGGATTTCCGTCCATATCCTGATATTCCACGCGAATCCACTCGGGCCTCGTAACCATGTCCCGAATTTCGGGAACGGAGAGACATCCTTCTTCAAACTCCCATTGTCCGCGCGTTTCCACAATGCGCGGATTGGCCATGACCATATGCAGTCGCTCCTCATGTTCGCGAGGAACGGACATCACAACAAACTGCAGCGGCACATTCACTTGCGGCGCGGCAAGCCCCACCCCTTCGGCTCCATACATCGCATCGAACATCTCATCGGCGAGCTTATGGAGTTCTCCGTCAAAGACTCTCACAACCTCGCCCGGATGGTGCAATGTGGGATGCCCATAAGCAATGATTTCCCGAAACGCCATGGTCTTCTCTTTTAGTCTTTCGTTCGCTCTTCGATGTTCTTCACGCGGGCCACGGAGCTCAGGTCAATCTCGACTTTGACATTGTCGGCGATGCGCACGAGCAAGGTATGCTGCTTCTCGCGAATGCCGGCAATCGAGCCGTGCATCCCTCCGGCCGTCACAATCTCGTCCCCCGCTTTCAGGGTTGAGAGCATGCGGCGATGTTCCTTCTGCCGCTTCGCCTGAGGGCGAATCAGAAGAAGATACATCACGAGCACGATCAGAAGGATGGGCAGCAAGCTCGCAAAGAAACTGCCGCTACCCTGCTGCGACGATGCTTGGGCCAGAATCATTCCCCAATGAAACGAAAAATTCATATCCGTCTCTCCAAATATTTTCAGAAATTAGATTGGTGCTTGCCGCTTCAGGTTCTTCCAGAGCCGCAATGGCGCCATCGTGGGCACGGAGACCCAAGGGCGGCGTTTACAGCGGATCTCAAAAACATCAGAGTAATATTCCATCCCATTATATAAGCAAGGCACACTTAAGGAAGAACCCCCTTTCTTTCCCTTGCTTCAGTAGGGAAAGTTGGAAGGGGTATCTTCGTGCCGAATCCAGTCCGCTCCAAAACGAGATCATTCCGGCGATTCGCCGTCGTCATTGGCCCCGGATTCTTCTATGATAATTATGGGAATACTCAAATAGTAAATCATGTTTCTCACTCAGCCGCGTCGTTCGCGACCTGCTCTCCCGACTCGGCCTCGCGAAGTGTCTCTTGAATTTCGGATTTCCAATGGCTGAATGTTCCGTCGGCGATTTTTTGTCGCATCCGGGCCATCAGCTCTTGATAGAAATGCACATTATGCAGGGAGACAAGACGCAGGGCCAGCGACTCCTCCGCCACGAAAAGATGTCGCAAATAGGCGCGCGTGAAATTGCGGCAGGCGTAGCACGAGCAATCGGAGTCCATGGGAGTGAAGGCTTCCTTCTCATGCGCCGCTTTCACGGACAAGCGCCCCTTCCAAGTGAACGCCGAGCCGCCACGACCGACACGCGTCGGCAGCACGCACTCGAAGAAATCCATTCCGAGCGCCACCGCATCCAAAAGATCAGCCGGTGTCCCGACGCCCATCAGATAGCGCGGCTTCTCTCCCGGCAGAAGCTCCGCGCACAGCTCGACCATCTCCAGAAAAACCGCGCGCGGCTCACCAACAGCCAAACCTCCAATGGCGTAGCCCGGAAAATCCATCTCAGAGAGCCGTTCGATGGACTCCCGCCGCAAATCTTCAAAAGTACTCCCCTGAACAATGCCCCAAAGCTCCTGCGGATGCCCATATAAAAAGGGCTGCTTCTCGTGCTCGTGCTGCGCTTCGGCGGCCCAAAGAAGAGTCTGCTCGTGCCACTCCTTCGCCTGAGCGTAGGTGGTGGGATACGGCGCACACAAATCGAGCGGCATCATGAGGTCGCTGCCGATTGCGCGCTGAATCTCAATGACCTTCGCAGGCGTCAGGAAATGGTAGCTGCCGTCAATATGCGATTGGAAAAGAACACCTTCATCTTCCACGCGCTTCAGGTTTGCAAGCGAAAAGACCTGATAGCCACCCGAATCCGTCAGAATCGGCCGGTGCCAATTCATGAACCTGTGAAGCCCGCCCGCCGCGCGCAGGACTTCCAGACCGGGGCGCAAGTACAAATGATAACTATTCGCAAGAATCCCCTGCACGCCGGCGCCGAGAAGCTCGTCCGGCGAGAGGGTCTTGACTGTTCCGGCTGTCCCAACCGGAAAGAAGCAGGGCGTCTCCAAAGGCCCATGCGCCGTTCGCAGAAGGCCTCGGCGCGCTTGCGACTTGGAATCTTTGGCGACTATTTCAAAAGTATGCAATCTTGCCTTATTAATCAAGGAATTATAGCCAAAAACATGCAAAAAGTCAAACCCGACGCTTCGCCGGGCTGACCTACAACGATTTCATTTTGAGCCTCAGGCTCCGGACAAACCCTCGGCAACAACTACCCTGTCCGCTCCTGCAAGGTCCTGAAATACATGAAGATTGGCGAATGCGCTCTTCAGGATCGCGCTCACTTGGCTCGCCTGCGAGTCTCCAATTTCAACGACAAGCACCCCATTCTGTTCCAGCAAACGATTGGCAAGTTCAGCGAAGCGGCGATAGAAGCGCAAGCCATCTGCCCCACCAACGAACGCCCCGCGAGGCTCAAAATCCCGCACTTCCGGCGGCAGCGAATCAAGTTCAGATTCAGGAATGTAGGGCGGATTCGAGACAACGAGCGAATAAGGCGGATGCAGATGAGGCGGAATCCTGTCCGAGAAAATGTCGAAGAAATGAGGATGAACACGGTCGGCAACGCCCGCGCGTGCGGCATTTGTGAGAGCAAGGTCGAGCGCCTTTTCGCTAATGTCAACAGCTTCCACAATTGCCTGTGGAATGTGCATGGCAATCGCAATCGCCAAATTGCCTGTGCCTGTGCCAATATCCAGAACACGAAACGGTTCTGTACCGCCGGATTCCGTAATCATCGCCTTCGCAACTTCAATGGCTTTGTCAGCGGCGATTTCCGTTTCAGGGCGCGGAATCGGCACTCCGGGCGCGACGCGCAGCCGAACCCCATAGAATTCCGTCTCGCCCACGATGTATTGCGGCGGTTCGTGCTGCAGACGCCGCTTCAGAAGCTCGCGCAGACGCAACCGCTCTTCATCACCGACCGGCCGATCATGCTTCAAATAGAGCTCGATACGCGAGAGACCCAGCACATGTCCCAAGAGCAGCTCCGCATTCGTCCGCGGATTCTGAAACTCTTTCGAGTCCAGAAACTCGCGCGTCGCATTCAGAAGCTCGATCACGGACCAGGTCCGGTCGGATGTGGGATCAGGTTCGGACACTATTCAATAGGCCACTTCGGAATAACCTTGTCAATCTCCTGCATCAGACGGATCGTCCCCGCCAGCGCCGCGATGATTTTGCGATAGTGCTCGCGGTCGTCGCTGGAGAGCGTTCGGCCCTTGCGGTCTTTCAGCCATTTCTGAGCCACCTGATAGCCGCCAATATGGAACTCCCAGACCTCGTGCGGCACGCCTTCAAAGTATTGCTTCTTGTTGATCCACACTTGGCGCTGGATGTCCACATAGCGCACTTTTTCAATGATGTGCTCGCCACCCACGGGGTATTTGACAGCGCTCGTCTCGAGGGTCTCATCTTCAAGAAGATGCAACTTGACCAGCTTGCCGCCGAGCTTGACGAGCTTGCGGAAGAGCTCGACATTCGAGGTCAGCGGCACGCGCGGAAAGTCAATCTTGAGGAATTCGGCATAGCGCGAGCGATAGGTCGGGCTGTGAAAAACGGCATAGATGTAGTCGAAGACATCCTCGGGGCCGAAGGTTTTCTTTAGATCGCCGCGCCCATCCTCCACAAACTTCAACCTCAACTTCTGCGAAAAGGCACTCACAAACTCCGGCGAAAGATTCGGACGGCGACCTTTATCTGCCTGTTTGGCGCTGTCGTCATAGAGATAAAGGGGAAAAAGGTTATTGATATCATAAGCTGCCAATGATTTATGACCAATAATGAGTCTTGCTGCGAATGCATCCCATTTGTCTCTTGTCTGCCTCGTAGTAATCAATGCCAGATTCTTTCCATGCAGCATGTGACGCATGACTT
>JAZDIW010000217.1:0-5937 GCA_043804575.1 bacterium | reverse complement strand
GATTGACCCGTGTGCGCCCATAGCCGGGCACGGTCAGGGCTATATCATGTTCCTTCTCACGAAGAAACGCTTCCAATTGCGGGGGCGCCAGAATCTCGCGCACAAAGGCTTCCATTTTCTGAGCCGTCAGCTTCTCCGGCTGTATGGCAAAGAGCTCTCCGTTGATGCGCAGAACGGGCGGAGCGCCCGCGCGCAGATGCAGGTCACTCGCCTTTCGAACAAAAAGAGATTCCAGAAGCCCTCGGAATTCCTCCGTCATCCTCTTTCCTCACATCTGTCGGTTGCGTCTCTTCCGGCCCGCCTTCCGCTCTTCGCCCTACCGTCCGGTTTGGCTCGCCATGTGAGCCCTGAGCTCGCGGATTTTCTCCTCCACATTCCCAAAACTGCTCTGGCGCTCCCGAACCATTTCAAAATGCGACAGAGCCTGAGCGAAATTCCCCAGGTCCCGCTGAACCTCGCCCCGGATGAGCTCGCATCGAAGCTGATCCTCTACGGGCTGCTTCTCGCCTTCCACAGAGGTCTCGAGCAAATCCAAAGCGTGGCGCGGATCTCCTTTCGCCAGCATGCACTCCACCAAGGCGAGCCCCGCCCGGAAACGAAGGCTTTCATCGCGGCAGGCCTGCTCGAACTCGGCGATGGCCGCATCCCAAAGCTTCATCTCCTGATAGACGACACCCAAATCATAATGATCCCGCCCCTCTCCCTCGGGAAGGCTTTCGTCTGTGGCTTCCTCTCGAGGCAAGCGGGGTTTCGACTCCGGCTTCGTATCCTGCGGCCGGTGCAACGACGATGAAAACGTGGTCGAGGGCTCCTCGTCAAAAGGCGCAGGCTCTCCCACGGAATCCAAGGCGACGAGTCCCTCGACACTGCCCCCGAAAACCCTCGCCTCGCTCTCTTCCTTCCTATCCTCCTCTGCGTGGACTGCCTCGGAAGGCCCCGATGTCGCCGTCGCGCTCTTGCGTGTTTCTACGAACTTCTCGAGCTCCGTCTGAAGCTCCACATTCTCGATTTTTGCTTCCCGAAACAGCGGCACCAGCTCTTCCAAAAGGTGGCCATGCGGGAGATGGTTTTCCATGATTTTCCGGAAGAAGCCGCAAAGCGCCGATTCGGAAACGCGAGGACTGAGACGCAAATAGGTTCGCAGCGAGCCCAGCGCATCCGCCGAATAGCCCACCGCCCAATAGAGTTCGGCAAGCCTCAAGTGAAGTTCCGTCTCGCCGGCTGCGATGCGGAGAATTTTCCTTGTTAGCGCGATGGCGTTTTCGTAGAGACCCTCGTGGGCATACCCTTCCGCCGCTCGACGCCACGCCTCGACCGCCTCCTGAACGGAATGGCATCGGTAATGCGCATCCCCGACCGCATTCCACAGCGCATAATTTCGCTCCTCAATCTGGGCCGTCTTCACAAGTTCGTCCCGCGCAGTCTTCCATTTTTTCTGGCGCATGAAATCGCGCAGACGCTGCTCCGGAGGCCGCCGTGGGCTCAAGAATTTCATAGGCCATTCCCTCAACTTATCTGTCGCCAGCTTCCCCGCTGAATCGTATGCACGCGCGGCGTGCCGGGAGGCCAGTTCGCCGGATCCAAAAGCCCGGTGTCAAAACCCCAATTCCGGTTCGGTGCCGTATAATAGGTGCCATAAATCCAATTCCCCGTCGCCTTCCGGCTGAACCAAAGGTCCACGATGCTCCCGCGAAATGTGAGCGTCACGCCGTCCCACTTCTCCAAAAAGCGAAAGAGGTTTTCCAGGCCGCCGCTGTACCCGCCGCCATAGGACATCTGCTTGTGTCCCGCCATAATGCAGGCATTTATGGTCATGGCGGTGGCCACCCGATTGCTCAGAGACCAAGTCGATTTGGCATCATCCCAAGCCGGAGAGAGCATCGTGATGGCATCGCAAATGAGCGCCGCGGGTTTCTTGGCCGTACTGTTGTAGTTGCCCCTCACATAGAGAGGATTGTCGGTCACAATCGTCAACCCCCCGGCGGGCAATTGGGCTCCGTTCCGGAGGCGAACGACATCATCGGCCCCCGCTCCCGAGATATAGAGAATCCCGTTGCAGGGAGTCAGCCCCGCGCTAACCATCGCGCCGATATCCAAATCCAGCACATCCATCCATCGGCCTTCGCGCTGATCATAGAACTTGTTCTGCGTATAGGATATAACGCCGGGAGGCGGACTGAGAGGATTCCCGCTGCTGTCCGTCATAACCCCATCCACAATCCGAGTGCAGGCCTTGTACCAATATCGGGCCTCGCGCAGCTGCGGAGAGTCACCGGGCTGGCCCCGCTCGATGATTTCATACATGTCCGACGCGGGCGGCAAGGGCAAGGTCAAATCATGGGTTCCGTGAGCCGAATCGAGAACCATCCCCCCCCACCGTGCCATGGATTCCTCCATCCAGGTGCCGCGCCGTTCGTCCAGCCAATAGCTTCCCGTCCACATGTTCTGGTAGACGCCGAACTGATTCTTGATATCTACGATTCCCGGGGGATCCACATGAGCACCGTCTCTGCGGAAGTGCCAGATCTGCCCCACCGCCGTCACATAGGAATCGCAGGTGATTCGATTTTCCGAGGCAATATAGAGATCCCCGTTGGTATGAATGCGACCGATGAAACTCATCTGCGGCCCCGGAATGATTTCCAAGTCGCCGTCATAGAAAACGCCGAATTGAAAGGGCGGAATGAATTGGTGTTCGATAATCCGCTCGATTCTGGAGGAACGCCGCTTTCCCGTCGCCTCGCTCGTGATCAAATATTTCTGAATGTATCCGATCAAACCGGCATACTCGCCCGATTGAATCACCTGTTGAGTCAGAGTTCCGTGTTGTGTGATCGAGTAAGCCGTGAAATCAAATCCCTGCAAATCCGGCAGAGGAAGAGCATCCAACGCCTGCTGAGTCGGCGAGAGGTTGTTCTGGAGCAGGTTCCTGAGCTCCCCCGCCGCCCACTCGGCTCCGGCCTCCGCCGCATTGAAGGTTCTCATTTCATCCACATCCCGGGCCGTCACCCGAGTCTGGCCAATGGAACGAATCGCCGTCGTCCCCGTGACAAAAAGCAGCACGGTCATCAGGATGACGGTGAGCACCAACACCATCCCTTTCTCATGGACGCGCGTCCTTGGCCGAGGAGATTCTGTCTCGCGTTTCATCTTTCACCTCCTACATACGTCTCATCTTACACAAGCCATAAATTCCGACTACGAATGCGACTCGAAAGCCAAAACCGCTGGTACCCATCATAGGCAGAGGTTCCATCCGGAAAGTAGGACATATATGGGTGCTGCTGATCCTCGTATTCCGACCTCATAATCAAGACCATTTCCACCGAGGCCACCAAACGCCGTTCTCCGGCCGTCAAGGGTCCCGAACCTCCACCGATGGGCAGGGAATTGCCGTTTCGATCAAAATAGAAGAAGAGTAGTTTCTCCACATTGTTCGCCAACTGGCGCTCTATGGGCCCCATCCATCGCACCGAATCCCGCGACCACTGCCAAATGCTCTCATACAAATGGAGCCCGCTCTGCCAAAGGCGGATGGTTTCAGTGGCGCTGTCATCATCGCAGTCCCCCATGAAAATGAGTTCGTTTATGTGAGCAAACTCGAAGTCATCCCGCACCGTATCGGACCAGACCTCTCCCACCACATCCGCCGTAATGTCATCCGAATCTCCGTCCGCATCCCGCGGCGCGACCAAACCGGTAAGTCGCAGGTTTCGCTCCAAGCGCTTCATGATGAGTCGCCCGTCGGCTCGAGCCTTGTCGTCTCCTCCTTCAACCGCCGCCAGGCGAACCACCCCTTGAAACAGGCTGGTGGCCGCCGCCGTTATAATCAAGGCCAGCGTCATTCCCATAATGAGCTCGGTAATCGTAAATCCGCGCTCCCGAGCTCGGGACCACCCTCGATGGAGTCTCTTCTCCGGCCCTGCCTTTTTTCCCGCTTTCATCGTATCGCTCCCTTCCGCATCGAGCTCTCATGGCCTTTCACATATTGGCGAAAAAGCTGACCAACACCACTTGTCGTCGGTCGTTCTCGAAAAAGACGCGCACCGTCACTCGTTTCACTTGTCCGGTGGGAGTCACTTCCACGCGATGGCGATAGTCCGGGAAATCCGCATACTCGCCATAGTTGCCTTCTTCGTTTTGAACTTGCGGGAACTTCCGGCTGCGCAAATCCTCCATGACACGGCTGGCCAGTTGAACGGCTTTGTCTTGCCTCTCACTGTACCGATTGGCTCGAGCCATCGCCAGGAAAGAACTGGCCACAATCAGAAGCCCCAGCAAGAGAATAATCGTCGCAATCAACACTTCAATCAGGGAGATTCCCTTGTCTTTGCGCCGCCTTTTCATCGTTTGTCTTCCTTTCCCGGACTACTTCAGCGCCTGGGCCAATCCCAACAAAAATCCCCATTGGCCTTGGCCCGAAGCGCAGCCTCGTGCCGTCACATAGTATCCATCGGGAAGACGCCAGTCCACCCCCAGCAAGCCCTGGGCCTTCCCGGACGCATCCGCATAGCTCTGCTTGCCTCCCAGACTTGGGCGCACAACACCCAAGAATTCAACCGTCGTCTCTCGAGTTCCAAAGAGAAATGTCTGCATCACACCGACATAGGGCGTCACTTGCCCAAAGCGATACCCTGCGGTCAGCGCCGGAGTAAATTCCTGCCAGGTGTACCGACTGAAAATGGCCTTCTGCATGTTCGCCGTTTCGGCTTCGGCGCGGAATCCAATGTAACTGGCGCTGAGCTGGAGCTGCCAAGGTTCCCCTTGAAAAGGATATCCGAACCGGCATCCTCCTCCCCAGGCGAGGGCCCAGTCCGAGCGGAAGGTGGAGTAGCCCTCGGGACCTCCCGGAAAACTCAAATTCGCCGTCCCCAACGCAAGATCCGCGTCCAACCCGGGCGCCAGGCCGAAGGTTGCTCGCAACAAACCCCTCTGCGTCTCGGCCTTGCCTTCCTCCTGCACGCCTGTAGTTTCAAAGGCATAACGCATCGTCGAGAACTCGAGCGTCATCGCCGTTCCATGGCTGCCGATGCAGAAGGCCGGTCTTCCCACGAGTCCCCCCGCCCATCCCGCAGGCGCACCGATCGCCAAACCGAGAAGAATCAGCCAGACCATTTTCCCTCCGCCCACAAAACTTCCTCTTGGCTCCTCTCGCAAAGCCGTCATCTCTCGTTTCTCCTCCCTATCGCTTTGCATGATCCCCATCCTCCGGGGCAGGGGGCAGCGTCGGCGGCATCTGCGGCAGTAAGAGGAAGGTCGCCGTAAACGCCCACAGATTTCCGTTTTTCGATTCTACTTCAATGAGCACCGGAGTCGCCGTTGCATCATCCTGCGTCGTCAGATTATTGAAGAAAGATACCGTGTAGACGGTGTCTCCCGGGCATCCGATGTTGAATTCATGAGGATAGGCCAGCCCGGCGCTGGCGGTCAGACTTACCAGAGACTCCGAGTCAATCGGCCAATCATTGCCACCCTCCCAAACCTCGAAAGTAATCAACGCATTCTCGCCGATATAGAGCGTTCGCTCCGTGGGATCTCCATTCACGGTCACCTCGAGAACCTGAATGTAGTCATAAGGCGCCGTGAAACGAACATCGCAGCTCGCCCAGACAATGGCACTCTCATTGTTCCCTGCCACGCCCTCCGTCGTGGCGAGGACTTTGGCATAGCCGTCTCGACCGGGGTCACCCCAACAATTGAAAGGTCCGCCCAAATTCGGGTCTTCGAGCGTAGTCCACCACCGCCCCCATGTCGGCATCGGATTGCCGCCAAATAGGGTAGCAGACGCAAATCCGTTGGCATTGGTGTACCCCATCGCCGTGGAAATGACGCCGCCCGACGTGGTGAAATAGACGGCTGTCCCCTCGGTCACGGGATTGTTCCACCGATCCCCGACGATAGCCGTGATCCGAACCGAATCCCCGACGGCGCTCCATC
>JAZDIW010000216.1:0-2367 GCA_043804575.1 bacterium | reverse complement strand
AGCGCAGGACCAGAAGAAGGTATGACACGAGGCCGCGGCATCGGTGTGGGCTGATACAAATAGCGGGGAAGCTTCTTCGCAGACGATCACTGTTCATTCTCCCTGAATAGAAATTGGTTCGTCCTAATTATCACGAAATTGCTTTCAAGTCATCGGGGCTCGGGCTGGGAATTGGTTCCTGCTAGAAGCTGGCCCCATTTTTGAGCCTTCCAGGCATAGCGGAGTCATTACAATGCCGGGATGCTCCCTTCGAATCCCGGAATCCCGCGGAATGCAGGCACCCCACACCTAATTGCTGCGGATTCGAGACTCAGGAATGATGTCCGCGGATTTCCCCCGATTTGCCAATGTCGAGCACAATCCCGGACCGCCACGAGCCGAGAGCCAATAGGTCACATCGAGGTGAAAAAGCGATGTCCTACGCGTAAGGCAATTTATACTCAAGGATTTCGCGCAGGCCATCGACTGAATAAATTGTTACTTTGTGGTTCTGGACTGAGCCTAGATATCGTGCGTCACACGACCAGCTCAACGCTCCGCCCGTGCCGCCAGTATCGACTGAAGTATGAGTGACTTGCCTGCTCTCTGCAAGATGGTACACAGCGAGGGTTTCCGGAGGGGCTCCGTAAACCAGAGCCAGGAAGTCTCCGGCTTCGGCAAGAGCTGATGCCCGTACGAATGGACTGGGTTGTGTGAATATGTCAATCGAGTCTTTCTCGAATGGCCATCTCCAAATCGAGAAGTATTGAGGTGGAGGGGGACCATCGTGCGAAAAACTTCTGGGGTCATGTCGAATGACCCATGTGACGCCTTTGTTTGCACTGTGAACGCGAACTATCCTTTCACCGGGGAAGTCTTGGACGAATTCGACTTTCCCCGAATTAGCTCGACGCACGAAAAGCCGCCCGCCCCAAGTGCCGTCAATCAGGTACTCACCACAGGGCGAGTATAGGAGATTTGAGCCTTCACCATCATGAAAGTTCCGAAAATCACACGAAATGCTTCCTTCTTCAGAATCGATGACAACAATTCTGCCAAATGTGTTCTTCAATGCCAGTTGTTCACCGGAAGGCGAGAAACAAAGGGCTGATGGATTGGGAAGTGGGCGGCGCTTCAAACGCTTAGTTCTCGTGGCGAGGTCCCAAACAAAGACATGGTTTGCAAAACTCGCTAGGCGCGTGCCATCGGGAGAAAATGTAACTACATCGCACCCCTGGATTTTCAACGGTCTCACCATGAATCCCTTGCCTCGAGGCCGATCGAGATACTTTTGGAATAATAACGGCATCATTGCAATCTCGCAAGGCCGCATCGCGGCCTGCCGTTTACTCGCCGCTCCAGACAAGCGAAAATCAGAAACCCTTCAAGCCGCCTTAACTCCTCAAAGGGGGAATCTTCCCACCGATAGCAGCTGCTTTATGTTTGACAAGATTCGCAGAGCCTCCTTGCGAGAGGTTGCCTCTGAAAGCATGCCGTTCACAGCTTCATAATATCGCTGAGAGTTAGCCAGGGTCCGATTGTAGGGCCGGAGCAGCCAGACTCCATTGTCAACAGAATTGATGTCGATGCTATACTTCTCCAGAACCTCCCTCGCTGGAATGGCTCTCCAATGCCTCCATGCTACAATATGGTGTGCCTCATGGTCCGCTGAAGGCCTTAAATCATCCTTCTCTTGCAGTTGTCTGCCGAGAATCTTAGAAGGGTGCGTCCCCGACAAGATTAACAGAGGGTCGAGCCATTTCTGGGCCCAAGCTTCCCTTTCATCTAGTGCAGCCGTGGCCCCCTCTCTGACTCCTCGGGCGTATGGGGATTTATCATTGGGGGCCAAATCAGGTGGCGCCTTACCGTCGTGAATGGCCCAATACCCTTCATTCCAGCCTTCTTCATATTCTTCTTTGCCCGGCCATTCCAGTCCCAATTCTGCGTACGATTCAAGATTTTGGCCTGCGGTTCCGCCCCAGCGCTTCATTTCTTTCAGCATTGCGATGATGACATTGTCGTGCTCGTGCTCGAGCCTTTTGTCCACATAAGCATCGATGGACTCCGGAGACGGCTTGCCGGAATCTTCATCCTCCTCTCCGAGGTGTTTGCTCCTTTGTCCTGTACGTCTCGAACTGAACTCCGGGTGCGTGGCGAACCACCAGCGCCGTTGCTGATCGGTTTCTATCATGGTGCTCTCTTTTTGCGGGAGGGCGGGATTAATCCTCGGGTCGCGGTATGTTGGCATACCAGGGATCTTGAAGCAGAGGATCGAGCAAGCCGTTACCTTTTGCTTGTTCCAGAGCGTTCAAGACCCAGACCAGGGCTTTCATGACCGGCGATTTGAGGAGCTCGTCCAGAGGTTGCCGCAGAGTGTAACCAAGCAGA
>JAZDIW010000215.1:0-5534 GCA_043804575.1 bacterium | reverse complement strand
GAAAAGGAGTGACCGGCCGTTTTTCGTTTTCGTGGAACTTAAAGGACGATTCATGCCGGGATTACTTGCCGCCTCTCTGTATCTTTTCGACCACTCTTTCAAAATCCGATTTGAAATTCAACTTATAACCATTGCCTGAATAGGCAATCCTTCCGTTCGGCATCAGATAGCGATAATAGGGTGCCCCATCGCGGAAATCCGTTTCGGAAAGGGGAATCTTCAAACTCCGCAATAGTGTCCCCGATGCCTCGGGATAGCCTGTGATTTCCCCGGGGCCGGACAAGAAAAGCACATGATGCCCCTCTTTCGCTAGCGTCTTTGCCATTTCCGTCATTCGCACCGATGGTTCGTGCTGGGTCGCCGCCACGAAAATGAGCAAGGGCTTTGAAGCCATATATTGCT
This sequence comes from bacterium, assembly GCA_043804575.1. GTDB lineage: Bacteria > Electryoneota > RPQS01 > RPQS01 > DYHQ01 > JAZDIW01. The sequence goes on along the minus strand of JAZDIW010000215.1, from coordinate 5,132 downwards.
GAAGCGTTAACTGTTCGTTGCCCGCCATGAAGGAGATGTTTGTCGAAATCGTGGCCGTGTCCAACGGAGCAGCTTCGATCTCGGGCGGCCGGGCAAGAGGAAGATACTCTTCGCATCTCTCGCCCGAGGCAAAATGTATTTCCCGCAATCCCATACGGATATCCCCTCGCCCATTCCTCAGTCCCCAGGTCAAAAGATAGTCTCCGGGAACAACAGACAAAACGGCTTCCGAGTCCTTCACGGCATAGTCAAGAATCGCTTCGGCTCTATCATCCGGCCAACCTTCGACGAGCCGAACAAGGTCAAAGGCCTCTTCATAGTTGATCTTTCCCAAATCTGTTGGGAAAGTCAGTCGAACCGTTGCCGGCTTCTCAAACCAAGCTCGTCCTTTCTCTTCATCTTGGACGATTCCGAATTGCTCGGGTCGGGCGGGATAAAGAGGCCGCCAAGTCTCACCATCATGGAAAGTCACCCACTCCTTGCCGATGGTCACATAAGAAGGGACTCCCGCAACGCGCAACATGCCACACGCCAGCGCAGGTGCGAGCTTCTCGCTGACCACGCCAGCTTCCCATGCGGTGTAAGGATCCAGAGCTCTGAATCCTCTCATTGACCCAACTCTTGAGGCAACAATTTCATTGATTTTTTTCGCCCGCTCAGCAAAAGAGCCTTCCGGAATCCTGTCCATCTTTTCTTCCAAAGGCAGTCTCCACGGGCGCGTGGGTTCCCAGCCTATCCGGGGCGAGATGACATACCTGCGAAGAGAATCCACATTGGAGTGAAAGTGTCTGACGGCATGGAAGGCACCCTCGTAGTAATCCGCCAAGGTCTCTTTGCTGATTTCGCGCAAATCCTTTTCGCTAAGGCAATCCAGAACATCGAGTAGCAGTCTCTGTTCGCCGTCAGATTTCCCTTGATAGGTTTGCCAGAAGCATTCCGCATTGCCCGGAGCCCTCTGAACGACAGTCAAGAGTCGCGCGAGTGTTGAATCCGATGATGTCGCCAAATTCACACACCAGTCGGGCACTTCTCTCTTCTTCTGCTGGGCAAGTGCCAACTGGGAACGCGCCATTTTCAAACGCCATTGCCAAGTTTCGCCGGCTTGCCCACGCGGTTCTCCTTTCGGCTGAGGATAACACAAGGTGAGTTCCGCAGGCAAATCCGTCGTCGGATCAACCGCCACGATCAAGAACTCCCCGCCTTGAGTGGTCACTTTCTGGAGAAAAAGCTTTCCCTTGTGTTGCCCCAGAAGAAGAAAATCACCGACGCCGACATCCATTGCCCTCGTAGGAGCAAGACGGACGATGGGTCGAAGGCCGCCAAAATTAAAAACTGCAAGCGACAGCCGGTCGTTTTCACTCCAGTCTTTGGGCAAGTTTGCTCCAAGTCGACAAGGCTCCATGTAGTTGCGCGTCGAGTTCAATTGCCAGAGTCTTCTCCCCTTGGCGGCATCCGATTCCGTGGAATCTGCATCGCTGACATTCGCAAGCAGAATTGGCGCGCGCAAAACGGGCTCATCGAACCACGCGCGATTCAGCATGGCCTCGGGTTCACATGCGCCGAGGTATTTCCACTTTTCACCCACTTTCACTTCGACCCAAGCGTGGTTATTGTCACAATGTGCCCAATAGGGAACATAGGCCATCCGCGCCGCGACACCTACGCAGCGAAGGGCCGCCACCAGCAGAATTGTTTCCTCACCGCATCGGCCAAAGCCACAGGAAAGAGTTGTCAACGGCCCCTGGTCTCTCCAATCGGTGGGTCGAAATGTGACTCGCTGTCCCAGCCAAAGATTCACCTCCAGCGCAGCCTCCTCGACGGTCTGACATCCCTTGACTGCAGCGCCGAGTTCCTGCATCAGCCATCTTCGATAGCGCTGAAGGGGTTCGTCGTCCACCCGAACAGGTATCACATAGCGGCAGAAATCCGGCTCGCTCAGCTCCCGCACCCACGGAAACTGCTCGCGCGTCTCCAGCGCAGCCATTAGGTCGTCGAATAGCTCCGCGGCGGAGACTTGCACCAAATCCCCATCGTCAAGATTCCGGAGCAAAGCATCCGGATAGCTCGTGTCAATTCCGTGGTTTTTGCAGAGCGTACGAACCTCGTTTATCGTCGTCAATGCCGAAGGCGCGTGCTCTCCTATACAGTCGGCAACATCCGCAAAAGAAATTGCCAGACAGAAACTGAGAATGAATACGACAAAAGGAAATCTCATGGTAGAACCAAAGGTCTTCGTGATTGGCATAAATTACGGGAGCACTCTCTGAGCGAGAGGCTCTCGAATGGGAAAGATTCCGTGAGGATCAAGCCGCTCTTTGAGCTTGGCACACACTCGCCATCCGGTTGTCCAGGAATCGCGCTGGAGAGCCAGCCGTTTGAGGATCCCCGGTGCAATTTTTCCGGCAGGGCCGCCGCCGAGCTGTGCAGAATAGTCTTGCATCTTTTCAAGCACATCGTTTGCCCGCCGCTTCAGGCGTGGCTCATCTTCGGACAAGAAAAGCCAAATGTGCATGTGCCCGACCTCCACCGTTCCTGCCAGAGCGGCGGAGATATTTGCCTCATGGGAGACAGCTCTCGTATACGCCTCGAAATCGGCAAAGGCGCGGGCAGGCAGTACAACTTGTCCTTCCATATGGGCAGGACACCGCTTCGCGGCCACGGGCACGAGTTCAAGGAGGCTTGCCCAGAGCTTGTCAACTTCCTCGGCGGTTTCAAACCATCGAGTATGAGGCAGCGTGCGCATTTTTTCGGGTGGCGAATCCCTCCACTCGCAGACAACCATCGCTCTCGTGCGCTCATTGGCAGCGGCACTCGGAGTCTTCCCCAGAATTTCCAAGGCGCCCGCATCGAAGAGAAGGACAATCTCAGGTGCCGGTGAACTCATGCCAATTTGCGAGAGAACCGCTGTGACTTCTGCGACTTCAGATAGGTGAATAGTGGAAGCGATTCGCTGCTGCGGCTTCTCTTCCAAGAGCAGCTCGATGTTCGTCAAGATCCCTAACTCCCCGCGGGAACCGAAGAGAAGAGGCAGAACATCCGCGGGGTCGCCGCCTTGCAAGCGAGTACCCGCCTCGCGCAGATTCCCGGCCCCATCCACCCACTCCAGGGCTCCGATATGGGAAATCGTTCCCCCATGACGCCAGTTTCGAAGGCCTTGCCATCCCGATGCGACAAGAGCGCCGATACTGGCGGTTTTGGCCACAGGGAAAAGGGGCGGCCATCGAACCTTATGGCGATTGAGGTCCAGATTCAGCGCCTCGAGAGACATGCCCGCCGCAACTTGCACACGCGAGTTCCCGTCTAAAAAAGCCGGAGCCGAGACAAAACGCGCGGTGGAGAGCAGCATTTTTCCGCCCAAATCATCGGCGCCTTTCCCAGCAAGACCGGAACAAATCGCCATCGAGAGCTTTCGCTCCACAGCGAACTGGACACACGCCTGAACTCCCGTGACGGTTGTTGGTTCGACGACGAGAGCCGGCAGATCCTGTCGCTTGACTCGGCCCTCAAGAAATTCGAGGATTTTTGCTCGATCAACGTACAAAGAGCCTGAGCCCAGGGTTTTGCGCAATTTAGCATATTTGTCAAATAGCGTCATCAATCTTCCGTGTGGTTTTTTTTCGTCTTTGTCTCGACCTCGGATTTCTCTCTGTCCTTTTTGAGGTCAGGCTTTGAGGTGTCCTTTTTTCGCTGATAATCCGTGGTGTAGAATCCGGATCCCTTGAAAATCAGTCCGCTGCCACCGGAAATCAACCGTTCGACGCAGCCGCCGCACTTAGGGCAAGCCCGAATGGATTCATCCTGAACGCGATGGAATGCCTCAAAGTGATGGCCGCAACTGAGGCATTGATACTCATAGGTCGGCATATTGAATCCCTGATTAGGAAGTTTCCTCTGTCATCTTGCGTGATACACCCGTTTGTGTTCCTTCTCTTGTCCTCGCTAACGAAATTCAGCCTCCTGAGCGAGCAGGCGTCCGCCGAAAAGAGCATCGCCCAGTGATTTCACAATCTCAAAATGAAAGCGACTCTCCTTGGCAAGTTCCCTTCCGAAAGAAGGTTCTAAGAGCTGCCAATGCACTGTGAGCCCGCCGACCACCGCTATCGAAACAGGTCTCGACGGCATAGGTATTCGCGCAATCAGCCGTCCGGCAAGCTGGGCCAGCACTATCCCCGTTCTCTTTGTCAACTCATGCGCACTCGAATCTCTGTCAGCATACCGAAACACCAGTGGTGCAAGGGTCGCCCATTTGTCGGGGCCCCAACCCTGCTGATAAACAAGAGTCAAAATGTCGCTCGCCTTTGTGATCTCAACTGTCTTCAAAATCGCCTGAGACAGTGGCCCAAGACTCCGGTTTTCCTCCTCAGTGAGACAAAGTCGAAGGGCCTCGCGACCCAGCCACGCCCCACCACCTTCATCGCCCAAGAGCGGCCCCCATCCTCCCGCACGCAGGAATTTCCCGTCTGGAAGCCGTGTCCATGCGATGCTGCCGGTTCCCGCAATGACGAGGATTCCATTGGGCTTCAAACCGAAGGCTCCATAGTAGGCCAGCTCTGCATCGGTCCGGACAAGTAAAGGGATATTCGGGAAAACTTGCCGCAGCGTCTCTTCCGCTTTTTGCCTTTCGGTATCTCGCCCAACACCTGCCAACCCCGCCGCCACCGCGGAGACTTGTCGGAGTGACTCCGGTACTCCGGCCATGACTTCGCGCAGGACTCGCGTCAATCCCTCGGAGCCCACTTGCCCAAAATTCGATGGCCCAGCTTCGGTCTGCGCGAGCGATGGCGTTTGCGGATTGTGCAGAGGCGCAATCAAAGCGCGAGTCTTCGTGCCACCTCCATCGATCACAAGCAAAATCTTGTCGTGTTCTCTGTCCATCATCTTTGATATTTGTCTGCCGAGGCGGATCGCCTGACCTCTATTTTCGCCGAGGCAGGTCCCCTGACCTGCCCGAAATCATTTCACCAGCAACATCTTCCTCGTCTGCACAAACTCCGGCGTGTTCATTCGGCAGAAGTAAACGCCCGACGGCAAATCCGCGGCATCCCATGAAATTGTATGAGAGCCCGCAGCCTGCCGCCCGTCGAAGAGCGTCGCCACTCGTTGCCCCAATAAATTGTAAATCGTCAGGCTCA
>JAZDIW010000214.1:0-4473 GCA_043804575.1 bacterium | reverse complement strand
CAAAAATAAGATATTGAATAGATGTTGCCTCTTTCCATCAATCATCTCTGATCGGGGAACCGATCCCAATGCACTTGCATTTCAGACTTGATTGTATTACATTTTTATTAACCCTTATCGTTAATGAATTTATGACAAATTGTGGACATTCTCTTTCATTCTGAGAGACTCAGGAAAGATTGCTGTGATTCCAAACGCGCAAAGATGCGTTGGGGTCCCGAACAGGCCAAGCTCATAAGACGCCGACTTGATGATCTTAATGCTGCGGAGACTCTCGAAGTCATGCGAAGGCTTCCACAGGCACGGTGCCACGAATTGAAAGGTGATCGCCAAGGCCAATTGTCAGTGGACCTCATTCAACCGTTTCGTCTGCTTTTCGCACCCGCTGATGATTCGATTCCACGCAAGAAGGATGGAGGTCTCGATTGGTCACGCGTGAGAACAATTCGAATTCTAACCATTGAGGATACCCATGGATGAGCGTAATATAAACCAGTATATCCCGGATTCGGTATCACCCCCCGGAGATACGCTTCTTGAGACCATCGAAGCTATGGACATGAGCCAAGCTCAGCTTGCTGAGAGAACCGGGCGGCCCCAGAAGACAATCAGTGAGATCATAAACGCTAAGACAAGAATCACATCGGAGACAGCACTCCAATTGGAGAGAGTACTAGGTGTTCCGGCGCATTTCTGGATGAACAGAGAGCGTCTTTACCAGGAGGCTTTAGCGAGGCAGGAGGAACGCGAACGCCTAAAAAAGGACTTGGCGTGGCTGAAGAAGATCCCAGTCCGTGCCATGGTCAAGAAAGGATGGATTCGCTCTTGCGAGGACAAAGTCAACCAGCTGCGCGAAGTCCTCAATTTCTTTGGGGTGGCCGCACCAGAGCAATGGGATAAGATCTGGAACAGTCAAGCAGCCGCATATCGCCAATCGCAGGCTTTCAGAAGCAATCCTACAGCAGTAGCAGCTTGGATGCGCAGAGGAGAACTGGAAGCGCAGGCAATAGAGTGCAAGCCATACGAGGCCTCAAAATTCGAGGAAGCTCTGAAGCAGATACGTGCACTTACCTCGGAGCGAGCGGAGTCTTTCCAACCTGAGGTGGTTGAGCTCTGCGCGAAGGCAGGAGTGGCCGTGGTATTTGTTCCGGAACTTCCCAAGACACGTCTTTACGGCGCCACCCGTTGGCTTAGTTCGAATAAAGCTCTAATGCAACTCAGTCTTCGCAGAAAGTACAACGACGAGTTTTGGTTCACTTTCTTCCACGAATCATTCCATCTTCTCTCTCACGGAAAAAGGGGAGTCTTCATCGAAGCCGAGGGCCCAGAAGATCCAACAGAAAAGGAGGCAGACGATTTCGCCGCAAATTGTCTTATTCCCAAGAAAATATGGGAATATTTCGTGAGTCGAGGCAATTATGGAAGGAATGCGGTATGCAAGTTTGCTGCACAAATCAATGTTGCACCAGGAATTGTGGTTGGAAGGCTTCAACATGAAAAACTCATTCCCTTTAATCAATTGAACAAACTCAAAGTCCGCTTTGAGTGGGCAGAGGGAAATGGTGCTGATTAGTCCGGATAGATGAGAATGCATCATAACAAAACGCGCCGGGAGGGCAATCCGGCGCGTCTTTTTGGCAAGGCATCGCCAAAGGGCCGATGCCTTGGGGCCTATTTGACCAGCATCATCCGATGCTGTCTCACAAAACCGCCCGCCCTCATGCTCACAATATACATCCCGCTTGCCATATTTATCGCCTGCCAAGAAACCGTATAGGCTCCCGGCTCTCTCCAGCGGTCTTCCAATGCAGCAACCTCCTGCCCAAGAATATTGTAAATGCGCAGCTCCACGCGCACGCGCTCGGCCACCGAATACCGAATCGTCGTCGAGCTGTTGAACGGATTCGGCCAATTACCCTCGAGGTCAAACTTGTAGGGAACCGGGTTGTTCTTCACCGAGAGACTGCGGAGTGCGAAAAGACCATCGCTCGTGTCCGCGATGGAGGGATTTGTCACAGAATGAATGACGACATAGCAGCTATCCGCTTCCTCGCCGGCGACCGTCCATGACTCGATACTGTCGTTGAGTGTCGCGGCAAAGAGCGTATCAAGCCGGTTGACCGGACGGCCTCGCCACAGACAGATGCTCACATCCCCTGAAAATCCCTCACCCTCCCAGCGCAACTGCATGTCGTCGCCAATCGTGAAATCCTCCTCGCCGTTAGGTTCAAGGAGAGCAAGCCGCGGAAATCGAATACGAATCGGCGCATCCGTTGTGTCCGCATAGCGCGACTGCGAAGAACTTGTCACGCGGAACCGCGCCCATTCCGTTTGCGGCCCTGTCACAACCCACATGTAAGTGTCGCCTTCCACCGTCGCCAGCGAACCCCACTCTGCGCCCGATTCATCTCGGGCAATCTCCACGCGAATCTCGCCCGTTATGTGCCACCGCACCCACGAAATCGCATGCTCCTCCCCAACATACCAAGTTCCTCCGCCGGTTGCGTTCAGCGTTAAGCTCGGAGCGATGAGTCTTCGCAGTCCGCTGGTATCTCCGAGTGCAGGATTGCCCTCGGCGAGAACGCGATAGCGCACGGAATCGCTTTCCGGGCCGCACGGAATATGGACGTAGCTTGTTTCTTCCACCGTCGCGAGCAGCTCCCAGTCATCCGAAGGATAGCGCCAATTCATCTCCACGCGCACCGCCCCTTCACCGTCCGTCCAATGCCATGCGATGGGGCGGGCACATCCAACGGTGTCCACTCCATCTTCGAGAGGTCCCAGAAGCTCGAGAACAGGCACCAGAATCACAAGCGGCGTTTCGGATGAGTCTCCCACTTGCGGGAAGTCATTGGAACGAATCCGAAAACGCGATGCATCCGCTCGCGGCCCTGTCACTTGCCAAAGAATCGAATCGCCCATCGCTGCTTCGGCAAGCGTTTCGCGATTCCCTTCGGCGCGCACAAGCTCTACGCGAATCCCGCCCGAAATGCCGAAACGCATCCATGAAATCGCAATCGTCTCTCCTACGCGCAAGCTTTCCCCCGGTGTCGGGCTTGTTAAGATGAGCGAAGGTTCGATAATAGCCAAAGGCCAGTTCAGCGTATCGCAAGGCTCATTGGCATTCGACGCTTTGACACGCACCAAGGCTCCGAGTGCCTCAGGTTCGGTTACGATCCAGTCAAATTGACTTGCCAAGAGATTCGTTGCGATGGTTTCCCAATCGGATTGTGGCGTCCGCTTCAACTCGATGTCCACAGGTTCGTTGAAGTCCGACCGTTCAACGACGAACGGAACACTCTGACCCACAAAGAGAGTGTCCATTGGAGGATTTGTCGTGATTTCAAGCTGTGAGAAATAGAATTCGATGTCTCCATCGAGCGTGTCAGAAACTCCGGGATATTCTTGACTGACGACGAAAAGCCTCGCGCGGTTTGTTGCGTCTCCTTCGATGACCCAGACAAGGGAATCCCCATTCGATGCACCAATAGACTCCCACGCGCCCGAAGGATAGAAGCGATTCAAAAAGACCTCCACCGAACCGCCAAGTTCATGGCGTGACCAGTGAATCGTCAGCGGCTGACCGATTTTTGCGCGTGCTCCGGGCACGGGGGAAACGAGAGCCAGTGACGGCTGCACAAGGCGCACATCTCTGTCTGTCGTGTCTCCAATCGCCGGATTGCTCAGAAGGAAAATACGGAAACGGACATGATTGTCTTCAGGAAGACCCGCGACAATCTCCAGAGAATCCGCATTCACCGTGGCAAGCTCTTGCCAAATTCCATCGGGAAAGCTGCGCATGATTTCTACTCGCACGGCACCTTCTGCAGAATGACGATTCCATCGCAGCATGCGAGTCTTACCGACGAGCCAAACCGTATCCGTTCCCAGCGGTTCGAGACTTAAAGTCGAAACAATCGGTCCGCGAATCTCGACGCTGTCCACAAGCGCCGGATTTTGTTCGTGAGCAATCCGAATAAAGGAACTCTCCGCTTCGGGAGGAGAAACCTGCCAGAGGAGCGAATCAGCGCAGACTCCTTGGCCCAAGAGTTCCTCTGGCAATCCGGCTCGAGCAAGCGTCACGCGCACGGGACCCACTGCTGCCGTGCGAGTCCACCGAATGAGCACTTCCTCGCCTGCATAGCAGAGTCGGTTTTCGAGCGGCTCGACGATGTGGAGGGCGGCACGGACGATTGTAAAATCACTGTCGGATATATCTTCGCCGATGAAGGGCGCTTCAAAGCGGATTCGCACCCGACAATGTTCCGATTCCGGCCCTGTCACCGTCCAGAGAACGCTGTCACTCGCTGCCGCCGCTGCAATCCCCTCGAACTCGCCTTCAGGGAAATTGCGGTTCAGCTCAAGTCGGACCGGCGCTGTCAAACCATACCGTGAAAAACGAATCACGACCGTGCTATCAATGGTCAATACCTCGCCTCCATTGGGCAAGAAGAGCGCGATGCCCGGCTGAGC
>JAZDIW010000213.1:0-7658 GCA_043804575.1 bacterium | reverse complement strand
AGAGCTTCGACGATTTTCTTCAGACGAAGGCTCTCCCGAACAAGCGCGAGATGAAAGGGCTGCATGCGGTGTTTGTCAATGTGTTTCCCATCATCGACAATCGGGAAGAGCACATCTTGGAGTTCGTGGAATATCAAGTGGAACCGCCCAAATACGGCGAGGACGAGTGTCGCCAGAGAGGCGTAACCTACAGCGCGGCTATGAAGGCGAAACTGCGGCTTTCCTCGCGGGATAGTGCCGAAGAAGGAGTGGGATTCGATAACACCATCGAGACGGATGTCTATCTGGGGAACCTGCCTCTGATGACGAGTTCCGGCACCTTCATCATCAATGGCGCCGAACGGGTCATCGTCTCGCAGCTTCATCGCAGTCCCGGAGTCTTCTTCGGCGAGGATGTGCATCCCAACGGAAAAAAGATCTATTCGGCGCGCATCATTCCTTTCCGCGGCTCGTGGGTGGAATTCACGACGGATATCAACGATGTTCTCTATGTCTATATTGACCGGCGCAAGAAATTCCCCGCGACAACGCTTCTGCGTGCGCTGGGCTGCGCCACGGACTTGGACATTCTTCGAGTCTTTGAATTCACCGACGAGGTCGGACTGAGCCGCAAGGAAATCCAGAGGGAGTTTGGGCGCCAGCTGGCGGCGGATGTCATCCACGCGGATACGGGCGAGGTGCTGCTGGCGAAGGGAACGGAGCTCTCGGAGGAGAGTCTGGCGGTTTTAAAGGAGGCCAAACTTCGCACGGTCGAGGTTCTTCGCTCCCGTAAAAAGGATATCTCGTTTGAAATTATCCAGAATACGCTGCGGCGAGACAAAACCGGAACACCCGAGGCGGCCTTGGAGTCCATTTATCGGGAATTGCGCAGCGGGGAACCGCCGGATATTGAGACCGCCCGCAAGTTCCTGCATCGGTTGTTCTTCGATGAGAGACGCTATGATTTGGGAACGGTCGGCCGCTATCGCATCAACACGAAATTGCAGCTGGATGTGCCGTTGACCGTCACCGTGCTGTCGGAGCGGGATATTGTCAGCATCCTGAAGCATGTGCTCAAATTGCGCGCCGGCAAGGAAGTCACGGATGACATTGACCATCTGGGGAATCGCCGGATTCGCACCGTCGGCGAGCAGCTTTCCAATCAGTTCAGCGTCGCCCTTTCGCGCATGGCGCGGACCATCAAAGAGCGCATGAATCTGCGTGACGCCGAGCCGATGACGCCTCAGGACCTGGTGAATGTGCGCACCATTTCCTCCGTAATCAACACCTTCTTCGGAACGAGTCAGCTCTCCCAGTTTCTGGATCAAGTCAATCCCTTGACGGAACTGACGCACAAGCGCCGGCTTTCCGCCTTGGGCCCGGGAGGATTGACCCGGGAGAGGGCGGGCTTCGAAGTGCGAGATGTCCATTACACTCATTACGGTCGCCTTTGCCCGATTGAGACGCCGGAAGGCCCCAATATTGGTCTGATCTCTTCCCTGTGCACCTACGCCCGAATCAATCCGCTGGGTTTCGTGGAAACACCGTATCGTTTTGTGAAGAATGGGCGGGTCACGCGTCAGATCCGTTTCCTGACGGCCGACGAGGAGGATCGCGTCGTGATTGCTCAAGCGAACGCTCCCATCACGGCGCGCGGGGACTTTCAGAATGATCGCGTCAAGTGCCGCCTTCGGGGCGACTTTCCCGTGAAATCTCCGGGGGATATCCATTACATGGATGTGGCACCCTCCCAGATTGTTTCGGTGGCGGCCGCGCTAATCCCGTTTCTGGAACATGATGATGCCAACCGTGCCCTCATGGGATCGAATATGCAGAGGCAGGCCGTTCCCCTCGTTCTTCCCGAGGTGCCCTATGTGGGCACGGGAATGGAGAAGAAGGCCGCGGAGGATTCGCGAGCGTTGATTCTCGCCCCGGAAGATGGCGTGATTGAATATGTGGACGCGGATCGAATTGTGCTGCGCGGCACGCCCTCCGTGGGGGGCAACGGCAAGGGAAAAGGCAAAGAGGCGCCCAGTGAGCGATTCGCCTTCCATTTGAAGAAGTTCATGCGGACGAATCAGGATACCTGCATCACGCAGCGACCGATCGTCCTCGAGGGCGAGGAGGTGAAACGGGGCCAGGTGCTTGCCGACGGCTGCGCGACGGAACGAGGAGAGCTTGCCTTGGGGCGCAACGTGCTGGTCGCGTTTATGCCCTGGCACGGATACAACTTCGAGGACTCGATCATCGTCAGCGAGCGCATCGTGTATGACGATGTGTTCACGTCGATTCACATCGAGGAGCTGGAGCTCCAAGTGCGGGAGACGAAGCGGGGCGATGAGGAATTGACCTGCGAGATTCCCAATGTGTCCGAGGACGCCATCAAGGATCTGGACGAAAACGGTATCATTCGGGTCGGGGCGATTGTGCGCCCCGGTGATATTCTGGTCGGGAAAGTCACGCCGAAGGGAGAGACGGATCTGACTCCCGAAGACAAGCTCCTTCGGGCGATTTTCGGGGATAAGGCCGGAGATGTCAAGGATGCCTCCCTTCGCGCGCCGACGGGAATGGTTGGGATTGTGATCGGCACGAAGCTGTTCTCCCGCAAGAAGAAGGACCCCAAGACGAAACGCGAAGAGCGGCGCGTCATTGAAGACCTGGAGGAGACCTTCGGCAGAGAACATACGACTCAGAAGCGCACCTTGGCCGACGAGCTTCATACGATTCTGAAGGGACATCGGGCGAGCGAGATTCGGGATCGAGACCTGGCGCATATTCTGGTTGCCGAGGGAACTCTTTTCACGGAAACGCTTCTGCGCGACCTGGATCCGGATGAAATCGAGAGCGGGTATCGCTGGACGGCCGATGAGGCCATCAATGAAATGGTGGCTCAGGCCTTCGAGAAATACGAAGACCGTCTTTTCCAGCTTCAGACGGAGCTGAAAAACGAGAGGTATCGCATTCAGGTGGGGGATGAGTTGCCGTCGGGCATTGTCCAATTGGCCAAAGTCTATGTGGCGCAGAAACGGAAACTGTCCGTCGGGGACAAGATGGCCGGGCGCCACGGGAATAAGGGAGTCGTCGGCAGAATCGTTCCGATAGAAGACATGCCCTTCATGGCGGACGGGACGCCGGTGGATGTGATTCTGAATCCTCTCGGAGTGCCTTCTCGAATGAATCTGGGACAGATTTTCGAGACCGCCTTGGGTTGGGTGGCCCATCAGCTCGGCGTCTATTTCTCTACGGCCGTTTTCGACGGCGCCACTCTGAAAGATGTGGAAACCTGGCTGGAAAAGGCCGGATTGCCCGGCAACGGAAAGACGGTTCTTCGGGATGGTCGCACAGGGGATTACTTCGACCAAGAGGTCACGGTGGGGTATATCTATATGATGAAGCTCTCGCATCTGGTGGACGACAAGATTCATGCGCGTTCCATCGGGCCGTACAGCCTGATTACCCAGCAGCCTTTGGGTGGGAAGGCTCAGTTTGGCGGGCAGCGATTCGGCGAGATGGAGGTGTGGGCCTTGGAGGCCTATGGCGCGGCGCATACTCTGCAAGAGATTCTGACGGTGAAATCGGATGATGTCAACGGGCGGGCTCGCACCTTCGAGGCCATTGTCAAGGGAGAAAATCTGCCTGTTCCGGGGATTCCGGAATCCTTCCATGTGTTGATTAACGAATTGCGTGGCTTGGGCTTGGATGTTCGACTGGAACAGTAGAGTAGACAATCCGTGGTTTCCTCATTAGCGAAGGGATGCAGACATGACACCCTATATGACGACGGACGTGGAAGAAACAGGAAGTTTCTCCAGGATTGCTATTAGCCTGGCGTCTCCGGATACCATTCTTGGCTGGTCGAAGGGAGAGGTCACGAAGCCGGAAACCATCAATTATCGTTCCTACAAACCCGAAAAGGACGGGCTGTTTTGCGAAAAGATTTTCGGGCCGATTAAGGACTGGGAATGCCACTGCGGGAAGTATCGGGGGATTCGTTATAAGGGAATCGTCTGCGACCGTTGCGGTGTTGAGATTACCAAGAAAGATGTCCGGCGGCGGCGAATGGGGCATATCAGTCTGGCCGTTCCCGTCGTTCATATCTGGTATTTCCGCAGCTTGCCTTCGAAGATCTCGTATGTGCTGAATATGAGCACGCGGGATTTGGAGAAGGTCATTTACTACGAATCGTTTGTCGTCGTTCAGCCGGGCAAGTCAGGGATGCGACGCAAAGAACTTCTTTCGGAAGGGGAGTATCTGCGAATCTATGAGGAACTTGGGGATCAGGAATCCTTGCCTGCCTCCGAACGCTTTGTGGCCAAAATGGGCGGGGAAGCCGTTCGCGACCTGCTGGCAAGCGAAGAGATTGTGCGACTCTGTTCGGAACTGCGGGCGCAAATCAAAATGGAGACCTCGGCCCAGCGCAAGAACGATGCGATCAAGAGGCTGCGGGTCATCGAAGCCTTCAAGGATGACGGAAGCGGTCGCATGAATCGCGCCGAATGGCTGGTCCTGGGAGTCGTGCCGGTGGTTCCCCCCGATCTGCGGCCGTTGGTTCCCTTGGAAGGTGGACGGTTCGCAACTTCTGATCTCAACGACCTCTATCGGCGGGTCATCATCCGCAATAACCGATTGAAGCGCCTGATGGAAATCCGCGCTCCCGAAGTCATCTTGCGCAACGAGAAGCGCATGTTGCAGGAAGCCGTGGATAGCCTCTTCGACAATGGTCGCCGCTCCGTGGCTGTCCGTTCCGACGGCAATCGTCCGCTGAAATCGCTCTCGGATAACCTCAAAGGCAAGCAGGGTCGTTTCCGGCAGAATCTCTTGGGCAAGCGCGTGGACTACTCGGGTCGCTCGGTGATTGTCGTGGGACCCGAGCTGCGACTGCACGAGTGCGGACTGCCCAAGGACATGGCCGTCGAACTCTTCAAGCCCTTTATCATTCGGAAACTTATCGAGTACGAACATACGAAGACCGTGAAGTCCGCCAAGCGACTCGTCGAGAGGAAGACGGACGAAGTCTGGGCGATTCTCGAGGAAATCATTCAGGATCATCCGGTGCTCCTCAATCGAGCCCCCACCTTGCACCGTTTGGGGATTCAGGCGTTCCAGCCGATCCTGATTGAGGGCAAGGCCATTCGGCTTCATCCTCTGGTTTGCGCCGCGTTCAATGCCGACTTTGACGGTGACCAGATGGCGACGCATATCCCGCTCTCGTATGAAGCTCAGGTGGAGGCGCGACTGCTCATGATGGCCAATCAGAATCTTCTGCATCCCGCTCATGGCCGTCCGATTGCGGTGCCGTCGCAAGATATGGTCTTGGGTCTCTACTATCTGACGAAACGGCGTCCGGGCGAGACCTATGAATGGAAGTGCTTCTCGGACGCCGGGGAAGTGATTGTGGCCTATAACGAAAAGAAGATCGGGCTGCACACGCGCATCCGCGTGCGCTTGGACGGCAAGCTGCTGGAAACCACCGTGGGGCGTGTGATTTTCAATCAAATCCTGCCTCCCATGATTCGCCGCGAGCGCTTCTTCAATGAAATGCTCGCCAAAAAGCGCATCGAGGAGATTATCCACTATTGTATCCAGAGAGTGGGAATGGCCGAGACGGCCGGATTTCTGGATCAGTTGAAAGAATTGGGATTCTACTATGCCACGATGGGGGGACTTTCCGTCGGGCTGGATGACATTGAGATTCCGGCGGAGAAAGACGAACTCATCGGCAAGGCCCAAGCCGCGGTGGAGCAGGTTCAGCGCCAGTACGAAGAGGGCGTGATTACGGACGGCGAGCGGTACAACAAGACCATTGACATCTGGACTCATACGACGACGGAAGTCGCTGAGGTGATGTTCTCGCGCCTTCGCCAATCTCACGATGGATTCAATCCGATTTTCATGATGGCCGACTCGGGAGCTCGTGGCTCGAAAGAGCAGATTCGGCAGCTGGCAGGCATGCGCGGACTCATGGCCAAACCCCAGAAGGCGATGACGGGTCAAAAAGGAGAAATTATCGAGTCTCCCATTACGGCGAATTTCAAAGAGGGACTCTCGGTCCTCGAATACTTCATCTCGACTCACGGCGCCCGCAAGGGACTGGCGGACACGGCCCTCAAGACCGCCGATGCGGGGTATCTGACGCGGCGCCTGGTGGATGTGGCGCAAGATGTGATCATTCGCGAATACGACTGCAAGACCCTGCGCGGGATCTTCGTCGAAGCCATCAAAGAGGGAGAAGAGATCACCGAGCAGCTCTATGAGCGAATCCTCGGACGCGTGCTGGCCGAGCCGGTGATCGATCCGATGACGGGGGAAAAGATCCTCGACGCCAATACGCTGGTGGATGAACAGAGCGCCGCCCTGATTGCGACGGCGGGAGTGGAACGAGTGAAGATTCGCTCCGTTCTGACTTGCGAGACGGCGAGCGGAGTGTGTGCCATGTGCTACGGCATCAACATGGCCAGCGGCAGGCTCGTGGACTTGGGCGAAGCGGTGGGCGTGATTGCGGCGCAGTCGATCGGCGAGCCCGGCACGCAGCTAACCTTGCGCACTTTCCATATCGGCGGAACGGCGGCGCGTATTGCCGCGGAATCTCGAGTCGAAACCCGAGTGGATGGGCGAACGGAATTTGAGAATGTGGAGTTCATCCGCCAAGAGAGCGGCCATATGGTGGCCGTTCGCCGCAGCGGCATTGTGAAAATCATTGATGACAACAATCGCGTGGTCGCCAAGTATAATGTGCCCTATAGTGCCAAGCTCTTCGTCGCGGACGGCCACCATGTTCGGAAGGGCGTCATCCTTTTTGAGTGGGATCCTTACTCGGACAGTATCATCACGGCGACTGCCGGTACCGTCCATTTCGTGGATATACGCGACGACCAAACTTGCCATGAACAGGTGGATGAGGCAACGGGGATGAGGCAGCGGGTCATTACCGAGTCGAAGAATCGCAAACTCAATCCTCACATTCTGATTCTCGACGACGGAGGGCGCAAAGCCGGCAGCTATATGCTGCCTGTCGGGGCTCATCTTTTGGTCAGTGACGGGGATCGCCTGAAAGCCGGTGATGCCCTGGCTAAAATGCCGAAAGAGACCTCGCGCACGAAGGACATTACGGGGGGATTGCCGCGTGTGACGGAGCTCTTTGAGGGTCGTCGTCCCAAGGAGCCCGCGATTATCAGCGAGATTGAAGGCAGCATTCGATTCGGCGCGGTGAAACGAGGCGTGCGGGAGATCCTTGTGACCTCACTGGATGGCAAGACGGAAAAGCGCTATGTCATCCCCTACGGGAAACACATCTTGGTTCACGACGGGGACCACATCCAGGCGGGCGAACGCCTGTCCGAGGGTTCCATTGCGCCTCAGGACATTCTGGCCATTTTGGGCCCGGCAAAGGTTCAGGAATACTTGGTTCGCGAAATTCAGGATGTGTATCGCCTGCAGGGAGTTCGCATCAACGACAAGCATATTGAAGTGGTGGTGCGCCAGATGCTTCAGAAGGTCCGTATTGAGGATCCGGGGGATACGAGCTACCTGGAAGGAGACCAGGTGGACGGCCTGCGATTCATCAAGGAGAATGAAAAGATGTTGGGGAGAGTCGTCGTCGAGGAATCGGGCGCAACTGCTTTTCACTTCCACCTCAAGTTTTACTGCTTAAGTGAACTCTCTTCGGTTGTTGTTATCTT
>JAZDIW010000212.1:0-11657 GCA_043804575.1 bacterium | reverse complement strand
CGCTCGACCGATTTGTTGCTGGTGGATGATATCCAGTTCTTCGCCGCGAAAAACCGGACCCAGAACGAATTTTTCCATACCTTTAACAGCCTCCATCAAGCGGGAAAGCAGGTTGTTCTTTCGAGCGATCGACCGCCGCTGGAACTGGACGATATTGACGACCGGCTGATTTCGCGCTTTCAGAGTGGATTGATTACCCAGATTTCGCCGCCCGATTTCGAGACTCGAATGGCCATTATCGAGCGCCGAGCCGAAGAGGAAAGTGTCGCGCTCCCTTCGGAGGTGAGCGAATTTATCGCAACGCATATTATCAACAATATCCGCGAATTGGAAGGTGCGCTGATTACCTTACTTGCTCGCGCCGCCTTCTATCACAAGGAACCGACGGTGGAGCTCGCCAACGAAGTCCTTCAAGAAAAATTGGGCCGACCCGTTGGAAAGCCTCCGATGGAACGCATTCAAGAGGTTGTCGCCGGACATTTCAAGCTGTCCGGCGAAGCTCTGATAGGAAAATCTCGACGGCACGATATCGCCGTTGCCCGCATGATAGCGATGTGCCTCGCCACTGAACTGACCAACTATTCCCTGAAACATATCGGCCAACTTTTTGGCGGGAGGGACCATTCCACCGTCATTCATGCTCGCAAAACCATTCAGAAACTGCGAGAGCACGACGCTCTCATTCGGGATACCTATCAATTGCTTCTAAAGAAATTAGGAGAATCTCCTGCACGCACTCGTGTCGTGTGAACAGAGTGTCCTTTTCTGTGTATAACTCCGCTTTGTTCACATAGTCATTCCACATAGCAAAAGGGTTTCTTCATAACATTTATAGTGGTTTTCATATGAACAGGTTTATTCACAGGACAAATAGGATGGATTTGCAATAGAATATAGAGTATATCTACTTTATTCTACATATCAACACGATAATAAACATAATTATCATATCTTTTCTCTGAGGTTTCTATGAAGTTCTCAGCATCTCAAAGCACGCTCCTTAGCGGATTCTTGCCTTTGTCCGGGGTTGTTCCGTCGAAATCCCCTTTGCCGGCTTTAGGGTATATTCTGGCCGAGCTGCGCGGAAACAGTCTGACTTTGGCGGCGACGGACCTCGAAGTTACGATGGAGAATAGAATTGAAGTGGTTGGCGAGAAGGATGGAAAAGCTCTTTTGCCTGCCCGCCGCATAATGGAAATTTTTCGCGAACTGCCGGATATTTCCGTCAGTATAAGTGTGGACAAAGGGAATCGAATCAGCATCCAAGGGGATAGCGGCAATTACAAGTTGTCAGGAGAGGATGTCGAGGGCTATCCACAACTGCCACGACTACAAAAGGCGGAAGTTTTTCCGATGGACCGCGCACGTCTGCACCGTTTGATCAGTAAGACGCTTTTTGCCGTATCAAGGGATGAGTTGCGACCGCAATTGACGGGCGTTCTCCTGCAGGTTCAGGCCAGCGAGATTCGCTGTATCTCTACAGACGGGCATCGCCTTGTTCAGGCAAGAGCCTTGGAGATACCGTATGGAGGAGAGCCGCACGATTTCATCGTGCCGGCAAAAGCCATGGCTACGGTCCTTCGCAACAGCGAGGGGGAAGGCCAAATGGAGCTTCAATTTGAGGGCACGCAGCTTTGCTTTGTCTTTGGAGAGATGAAGCTGACGACTCGTCTGATTGAGGGCCGTTATCCGAACTATGAAGCGGTAATTCCCAAATCGAATGAAAATATTCTGAAGCTCGAGTTGGACGCGTTCCGGTCGGCGGTTCGAAGAGTCGCCATTTTTTCTAGCGAGGTATCGCGGCAGATTCGGCTTCAGCTTGCGGCCGAGAGCGTGGAGATCTCGGCAGAGGATGTAGAATCGGGCGGAGAAGCGCGAGAGAGGGTTCCCTGTGAATACCGGGGGACACCGATGGACATCGGGTACAACGCGAGCTATGTCCTGGATGTCCTGAAGCAAGTTGACACCAGCGAAGTGGTGTTAGAGCTGGGCACGCCGACATCGGCCGGGTTGGTTAAACCCACGGAACAAGAAAAAAACGAAGACCTGCTCATGTTAATCATGCCGGTTCGATTGAACTAAGGTGTGGGACTCGTTCGGGAACGAGGTGAGTGGGAAGCGAGAGCGGGCAAGCATGTCCCGCTCTTGCTCTCTGCACCGTTGGTTTTGGCCAATGTTTGCGGGAAAGGAGATAGATAATGAGTGACCGCAATTCTCATTTCTCTTGGGGACTGCTCGCGATTGGAGTGAGCATCGTCCTATCGGCTTTCATCCTGTCGGGAGCGGCCGTGTCCATCAAGCGCGCCCGAGACACCATCACTGTGACGGGTTCTGCGAGAATGCGAGTGACTTGTGATTATGTCGTCTGGCGAGGAAACATTGTCGTGAATGCGGCTACGGTCGGAGTGGCTTCCCAAGCGCTGCACGGCTATCGTGCGAAAGTTCAGAAGTTCTTCCGGGAAAAGGGTCTTGCCGACACTGCCGCGGTTTTCAAAACGGTCTATAGCACGGCGCAGCAAGAATACAAAGACGGCGGCTATACAGGACGAATTTTCGGTTACGAAGTATCGCAAGCATTTGAGGTTCATTCCAATGACCTCGACCGAATTCTCGCCGTGGCTGATGCGATGGAAGCGCTCATGCGCGAGGGAGTTCCCCTTCAACTCAGCGCTCCAGAATTCTACTATACACCCTTGGACGAAGCGCGGGTAAAGCTCATGGCCGAAGCGACGATGGATGCGCACCGGCGGGCCGAGCAGATTGCAGCCGCGGCCGGAGGAGAAATAGGCCCGATTCGGGAAGCGCGCATGGGAGTCATTCAGGTCGTCGCTCCCTACTCCATGGCCGTCAGTGACTACGGAATGTATGATACTTCCACACGGGAGAAGGATATCGTTGCGACGGTCAAAACTGTCTTCGCTTTAAAATAGTTCCCCCTCCACGCTATTCCACCTGCGATCCCAACAGAATAGATCCACGAACCGGAGCCCATGGGCTTATGGGGAGGCTCGGTTGTATGGCCTGAATCTCAATCAATGAGCCAAAACGGCACGAAAGAGCCCACACAAGGCGAAAGGCGCTGCTTTGCCAATGTCGTTCGCCTGGGCTGGGTGAGCATGCTGACGGATGTCTCCAGCGAGATGCTCTATGCCGTCACGCCGCTGTTTCTGACTCAAGTGCTGGGTGCATCGAAAAGCGTTCTGGGGCTTATCGAGGGAATTGCGGAAGGGACGGCCAGTGTGCTGAAGGGGCTTTCGGGTTGGCACTCCGACCGGATCCGGAAGCGCAGAGTCTTCATCTTCGGCGGCTACTCACTCTCGGCCATCGCCAAGCCACTCATTGGAATCGCGGTTGGCTGGCCGCTGGTGCTTATCGCCCGGTTTTTGGACCGATTCGGCAAAGGCGTGCGAACCACGGCGCGCGATGCGCTGATTGCCGATTCCTGCCCGCCGGAGCGTCGGGGCACCGCATTTGGCTTGCATCGCGCGATGGATACCGTCGGCGCGCTCGCGGGCGTGGCCATGTCCCTTGGGATGCTCATGCTTCTGAAGAGTCACGGCAGCGAAGAGAGTGCTTTCCGGATGCTCTATTGGCTCGCCTTCTTGCCTGCTCTCGTGGGAGTTCTGCTCATCTTCTGGGTGCGGGAGATTGCGCCGCTACGCTCTCAGACTGCCGGGACACGGCGATTGAATCTGAAGTTCGGGAAGGACTATTATGCCGTGCTGCTTCTCTTTTCGATTTTCACGCTGGGGTGCAGCAGCGATGCGTTTCTCCTGCTGCGCGCGCGGAATGTCGGATGGTCGCCGGAGGCGGTGATTGGAACCTATTTGTGCTATAACGCGAGCTATTCGCTGCTCTCGTATCCCGTAGGAAAGCGTGCGGATCGGATTCCCAAAGAGCGGCTTCTCGGATTGGGGATGCTCATCTATGCTTTTGTTTATTTTGGATTTGGGCTTTTGCCGATGGCGTGGATGGTCTGGCCGCTCTTTTTGATTTACGGAATCTACATCGCATTCACGGAGGGTGTAAGCAAGGCGCTTGTGAGCAATCTGGTTCCTTCGGAATCGCGCGGCACGGCGCTTGGCCTATTCTATATGGTCACGGGCCTCTTGGCGGTCGTCGCGAGCTTGGCGGCAGGGTATCTGTGGGATCATGTGTCCAGCTCGGCGCCTTTTTATCTGGGCTCGGGGCTTGCTCTTGTGGCGGCGGTGGGATTCTTGGTGGGCAGGAAAAGAGCGGTATCGGCTGTCAACAACCAAATCTTGAAGTCGTAACGCCCAGCTTGCTGGGCTATGAAGCGAGAGTCGCTTGGCCGGGCACGCGAGACGCATGCCACGGCGACGATTGAGCGGGAACCCCCTTTCGTCCCCCTGCTGAAGCAGGGGGATTTCTCACTCGTTCTTCCCCTACTTCAGTAGGGGAAGTCAGAAGGGGTTATCCAAGTTTAGCAGGCGAAGTCAATTTGGGATATTCTCTATGGCCCAGCAAGCTGGGCGCTACGCATTTCGATGTCTCCCCTCCAAAGAATCGTGAGAAAAGCGAGACGATTTGAGCGGAAGGGATTGTCGGGAAACAGGCTTTAGTCGCCCGTGGACGGTTCGAGCGGAGGAGCCAGAGAAGGACAACGGACGACGGTGGCATCGGGATAGTAATGGACGAGGATTTCGTGATAGGTTTTGCCTTGCAGCGCGAGGTGAGCCGCGCCGACTTGGCACATGCCGGCGCCGTGTCCCCATCCGGCACCGGTCAGCGTGATTTCCGCGGGAAGCCCTTGCTCATCTTGCTCGATGTCCACGATGAAGCAACTCGATTCCAACATCGTCAGCGAGAGAGCCCGGCGGATATTGAGTTCTTTCTTGATCTTCAGATTTTTTCGTGAGCCAAGAATTTCAATCAGCACAAGCCTTCCGGAAACGCCGCGCTCCAGGGGGAGAATTTCATAGAAGGTGCCGATGTCTTGCCCGGTGTTGCGGGCAATGATTTTTTCCAGCTCCTGCCGATTGTAGGTAACCTCCCATCGGAAATGACGCCGAGTATAGTCAGGATTGACGGGAAGCGCCTCGGCAGGAACATTGCAAAAGACATCCGGCGTGGATAGAATCCATTCCCGCGCGCCTTCTTCCGTCGTCAAATCCACCGCAGGGATATTCTGAGGGGAACAACACCAGACTCCTTTCGAGGAGCCGGGTTGCGGGGAGGCCCACACTCGAGACGCATCTTCCGTATGGCCGCCGCAGACGGCACAGTAAACGGCATCCATGAGCGCGCCGTCACGCATCAAAATCTCGCCGCTGGTTTCAATCACGGCTTCATTCGTGCGGGGATCCTCATGCGTCACCCCCGCATAGACCTGGCAATGCTCCGTTGCGCAGACATCGAAGGGATCATTGAGATGTTTCGTGAAGAGTTTGGCCAGGACTTCGGAGCGCGCCGCCACGGCTTGCGCTTTTAGAGCTTCCATCGGGAAGCCCGCGGGCATTTCCGCCGGCACGACGCCGCGCAGATAGACATCAACCCGAATTTCGGAGATCGCGCCGAGTTTTCCTTCGTGGTCGAGTCGGATCTCGACGACGCCCGCATAGGAGCGGTCTTCCTCTTTTTCCCAGCGAAAACCGGTGCCTACGCGGACAGCGAAGATCTTGGTTTCCACGGTGAGATCCCGGGGAATGATTCGCAGCCCTTCGCCGAGCGCCCAGGATTCCTCCAGATTCGCATCGAAGACCTCAACCTTGCCGCTTGCCTTCTGCATCAGCTCCCGCACGACCCGAGGGGCATAGTCATCTTCGAACAGGGGCAAGAGCTTCTCCGCCTCGGCCTCGCTCATGAAATTGCCCACCTGCACGCGATAGCGAGTGTTATCGGCAAGAATCTCTTCGCCGATTTCCACGGGTTCGCCCAAAGGACGCACATAGGCATGCAAGCCTTCCTTCTCGAGACTCTCGGCCAGGGTGATGGCTTGCGCCTTCTCTCGAAAAGCCATCACCAGAACGCTATAGAGGAACTGAGAGGAAGTGGCCTGCTCGACGCTGGCGCGCCATTTGAGCTCGGAAGACCTCATGGGCCGGATGGTCTT
Source organism: bacterium (assembly GCA_043804575.1). Classification (GTDB taxonomy): domain Bacteria; phylum Electryoneota; class RPQS01; order RPQS01; family DYHQ01; genus JAZDIW01. The sequence goes on along the minus strand of JAZDIW010000212.1, from coordinate 5,584 downwards.
CCCTTTCAGGTCTTCGATGGCGAAGGGTCCGCTGACTTGAAAGCTGACTCTTTCGTAGCCTTCAAGCAGACCCACGCGAATGATGGGTCGCGCATCTGCCGTGCTATCCGCGTCCGCCTGTGAATCGGTTTGGGATTTTCTTTCCATAGAAAAAGTGAATGATGAGGATTTCTCCGCTTCGCCCGGCACTTCCACGCCGGGGAAATTGGCCATCAGAGCCCAAAGAAGAACCCATAAGGCTACAGGCAAGCGTCCGATGTGCCCATGCAAAGGAAGCCGCTCAGGCGCGCCGGCCTTTCGGGTCTGTTTCGGTTCCCGAAGCAGCGTCCTCCTCAAAAAATTGACGATGCGCCGCCCGCGCAAATGCCCGGGCGGCATTTTCTTCCAATAGAACCGCAAAGCGAGTTTCCGAAAGCAACAGACCCTGACATTGGTGAATGAATGCGTTCAAACAGAAAGAGGCCTTTGCGAAAATTATGCCGCTGGAACCTGCTCCGGGACCAACGAGAGTGACCAAAGAGAGCTCACGACCCGCGCCCAAGTGGGCCTCGAGCGTTGGATTTGACCAGACCGACGCGGCATCGGCGCGGCTGAGCACCAGATCCCCACCGCCCGGGCCCCAACTGACGCCCAAAGGATGAATGCCCTCCTTGCGAAGCGCGTCCAAAATTCCGAAGGGCCTGTCGGGAAGCGGGAAATGTGTTACGGAGGGGACGAAGACGATGGCGGTCAGCGTTCGGTGCGCAAGAGGTTGCTGTGAGATAATCGTGCCAATTTGGCCGGTGCGCACATCCCCTATAGCTAAGGGCATTTTGTGTTCGGCGGCAAGTTCCACGGCGGGAAGCTGCAGAATCTTTGCGCCGCAGCCCGTCAGTTCAAGGGCTTCGGTATAGCCCAGCTCATCAATGATGCGCGCTGCCGGGATCTCTTTGGGGTCAGCCGTGGAAACACCGGCGACATCTTTCATGAATTCGACGCGCTCGGCGCCCAATGCAATGCCCAAAGCGACGGCCGTTGCATCCGAGCCGCCTCGACCCAAAGTCGAAATGTTTTTCTCGGTCGTGATGCCCTGATAGCCGGCGATAACCGGAATTTGGCCTTGCGCCAGAATATCGCGCACGCGCTGCGCCCTCACTTCCACAATGCGCGCGGCGGTGTGCTGCGTATCGGTTATAATGCCCGCCTGTGCGCCGGTCAGCGAAACGGCCAGCCCTTTGCGAATGGCATTGATGGCCAGAGCCAGCATCGCAATCGAAATGCGTTCGCCGACGGAAAGGAGGACATCGAGCTCGCGGCCGCTGGCGGATTCATTCACACCTCGTGCGAGCGCAAGGTATTTGTCCGTCGTATCGCCCATCGCCGACACGACAATCGCGAGTCGGTCGCCCTTGTCATACCGCGAGACGATTTGCGCCGCGACGGCTTTGATATCGTCCGTCGAGGCGAGGCTCTTCCCGCCGTATTTTTGGATGATTAGGGGCATTGAAGTCAAACGCCCGCTATTCTCTTACCAAACATCTTCTTCAGCCCATTCACGAAACAAGAGAAACCATCATCCTGCTTGCCGAGCACATCTATATTGTCAATGTTCGCGACAATCCTCTCGGCATATTCTACCCCACCAAGCAGAGAGGACACTCCTCCGTTGAGCAACGCTTCTCTTACGACTTGTTTGTAGAAGTCCTTCTTGCATTTGTATTTGGGCTGTTCTTCCGGTCCTTTGGCGAGACCCACACCCTTCTTGAAAGCCCTTTGGTCCATAATGTACCAACGCTCGATGTGGGGATCGGGGACGGCGTAAACAACCTTGTTTTTCAGAGCATGATCCGAGCCAATATGCTTTTCTAAATCTTTGATTCTTTCTGTATGACCCTTGCAGTTTCCATCGATTGCCACAACCAAGAAATCGACATCCTCCACAGCGAGCGCATAATCCCTGATGAACTTCTCGAAGTCTGTGATCACCTTTGATCCGCCTCCAGCGGATCGTATATCATGGACCAAGTCTTCACGATCCAAGCCTTCTCCAAGTGCAATTCTTTCAACTAATGCCTGAACGAATCCTTCTTGGGCCCGATCCTCAAGAAAATAGAGAATGTGTATCTTATCCACCAAAGTCTCCTCGAAGAATTCGATCATCGAGAGCGGATTCTATAGTATGATTGCGAAACAGAGGCCCCCATTCAGAATAGGGTCTGATCGTGGATTGATTCTTTTCCTTGCTGCAAATAAAGAGATCCGCAACGTCGAAGAATTTCGGCAGGATGGGAGAATGTGTAGTTATCATGATTTGTTTCCCGTACTTTACGGCATTCTTTAGTACTTCACTAATTATTTCTAGGCGGACAGGGTGTACTCCATTTTCGGGCTCTTCAAATGCAATCATCGTCGCTGGATTCTTGGGATGAATGGCGGCCAAAAGGCCTATAAGACGCAAGGTTCCCTCCGAGATGAGTCGGGCAGAGAACCATAGTCCATTTTCAGAGAGACGCAATCCGACTAGACCTTCCTTCATATGCTCAACCTCTATCCTAGCATCCGTTGGTAAGATTCGCCGTAGGGCAAGGTTGAAATCTTCGAAATCCCTTTCATATTTGTGTTTAAGTGTGTTCAAAAACGCGGCGAGATTTTCTCCTCTGGATCCTAGAGTGTGGATCTCGGCGAGTGGAACATCCTGCCTCATTAGGATTTTGGGTTCCAGATAGAATGTGTACCAGTTCGCAAGCTCGGAACGAAGTGCCGTGATATGGGGATAGTGCGGCTCGTAGAGTGCCATGGACACGATTGTATGATCTAGCCCCACTTCATGAAAGGTTGGATGAGCTTGCCCTTCCATTCGGAGATGGATGCGATTTCCTTCTCGTTGCAGAAATACCCGACTTTTCTCTTGTCCATTTTCTTTAATGGCGCATAGTCGTTCATCCATCACCATTAGGTATCCCGTTTTTGGCATAGCTTGTATTTTTAGGCGATATCGCAGAAGTGGTTCGGAGATAATTTTTTTGCGTGAGCCCTCCGAGTCAATCCCTTTTCTTTTCGCCAATATTGTCTCTTCCACATTCTTTATAACAGAAGGGGAAATTTCTACATCTATCTCAAAAGTGAACTCGATTTGAGATCGTTTGGAAAGACCCTCATATCCCTCATCTCCGTAGAAGAAACTCTCCAGCGGAAGTCCGCGATGCCCTTCAAATGCCTCCTTGAGATTCTTGTGATTTGCGGATCGAGATACAAGATAGAGAGAATCAAGAAAATTGCTTTTCCCCGAGGCGTTTGGCCCGAAGATCACTGAAAGTGGCCGTAACTTAATCTCCATGTTGCGAAATGACTTATAGCCCTTGATTCGGACACTCTTGATCATTGTGAAAGCCCTCTCCTGCAAGAAGTACCCATACGGCGAGAACATCTCCTCATAATCCCAAGACCTCCGCCATCCCATACAACCCCGGTTTCTGCGAAGTAATCCAGCGCACGGCGCGAAGGGTGCCGAGGGCGAAGGCGCGGCGGGACTCGGCGCGGTGGACAAGCTCAATTTGTTCGCCCGGGCCGGCAAGAATCAAGCGATGCTCGCCGACAACATCGCCAAGTCGCAGCGAAGTAATCGGAGTCTTGCCTGCATCGCCAAGGGCCGCTTGCAGCGTCAAAGCCGAGCCGGACGGAGCGTCCTTCTTCTTTGTGTGATGAATCTCGATAATGTGGCGGTCGTAATCGGGAAGCGCTTTCGTTAGAAGCTCTCCGAGCTTGAAGAGCATCGTCATTCCGGGCGACATATTCGGTGCCCAGACAATGGCGATTTTTTCGGCGCAGCGCTTCAGCTCGGCATGGCCCGCTTCGCTGATTCCCGTGACTCCACAGACAAACGGCACTCCCGCTTTCGCGGCCATTTGCGCATGGCGAATCGCTGTTTCGGTGCTTGAGAAATCTACAACAACTTGAATATCTTTTGCGATTTCATGGGGGCTTTCCTCGATCGCAGTGCCTTCAATGACTTCGCCGATAAGCTCGTGGCCGGGTTTTTCATAGGCGTGAGCGATTTCGATGTCACCAGCCTCTTTCGCTTCGGCCAGAATCATTCGTCCCATCCGCCCGGCAGCGCCGAATAGCGCAATCTTAATGGGCACAGCTTGCCTCGGAAATCGTTCGCCCTAAAACTTGCTCAAGTGCCGCTCGAATTTCCTGCCGCGTGGATTCTTTCACTGTAACCAACGGCAGGCGCACATCTTCCGAGCATTTGCCCAGCATCGCCAACGCGGCTTTTATGGGTGCAGGGCTCGTTTCCAAAAACAGCGCTCTGCAAAGCGGCAGGAGCTTTTCATGGCATTGCAGTGCGCGCGTGTTATCTCTTTTTTCATAGGACGAAATCATATCGAGAATAATATCGGGGACGATGTGCCCCAAGACCGACACGACGCCCCGACCGCCAACACTGAGAACTGGCAGCGTCAGGCCGTCGTCGCCCGAGAGAATGGCGATGCGGTCGCCCACGCGCGCGTGAATATCGGAGATTTGAGATAGACTTCCCGAGGCCTCTTTGATCGCGGAAATCGTGGGCAATTCAGCAAGTTTGGCAAGCGTTGCAGGTTCGATATTGACGCCGGTGCGCGAAGGAATGTTGTAGAGCAAAAGGGGTAAATTTGTGGCCCGCGCGACGGCGCGAAAATGAGCAAGTAGGCCCTCTTGCGTCGGTTTGTTGTAGTAAGGCGTAAGCACCATCGCGCCCTGCACGCCCATCTCGGCGGCCTCCTGTGTTCGACGAATCGTCTCTTCGGTGGAGTAGGTTCCTGTGCCGGGAACGACTGGGATGCCGCCGGCCTCTTCAAGGCAGATTTCAACGACTCGGCGCCGTTCGCTGTCGGAGAGGGTGGGGCCTTCTCCAGTGGTGCCTACGGGTATAAAGCCATTGACCCGGGCGCCGCGCAATTCGCGCAGAATCGTTCGCAGAGAGGTTTCATCCAAGCGATTGCCGCCGAAGGGTGTGACGAGGGCGATCCACAACCCATGATAGAAATTCAACTCAGGCTCCTTAATCCTAAACTTCGCAGCAAGGAAAGTGGAGGCGAAAAGCGAAAAAAATCGAACGCGATGGGTGAGAAAACGAAAAGCGACCCAAGAAATATCGCCGTTCAAATATAGGAGGAATCGGTGGAAAAGTCAAGGAGACCCACCGGTGCGCAGGGCTTCTTCATCCTTTGAAGAATTGCGCCATCGGCGGGAAATGTTGTCGTGATATTCTCGCGCGACTTGCAAAGCCGGCGGCTCAAGAATAAAAGTGGTTCGCCGATATAGGATTAGACCGCCCCTTATGTCCTGCAAATTCCAGCGGAGGAAACCGGATGCCCCGTCCTACATTGCTCGTGATTGATGATGACCCAATGGAGCTTAGTCTTGTGGAGGAATACCTCAAGGCGAAAGGGGACTATGAGGTCATTGCGGAAACGGATCCGCGCTTGGGCCTGGCACGGCTTGCACAGATGCCTGTGGATCTCGTGCTCTGTGATTGGCGATTACCCGAGCTTTCCGGCATCGAATTCCTGGAAGAAGTCAAACGGCAGAACGGGGATTTGCCCGTCGTTATTTTTTCCGG
>JAZDIW010000211.1:0-13344 GCA_043804575.1 bacterium | reverse complement strand
GAGAGGAAAGGACAAAATATGACATTTTAGGGAGGAGGAATCCTCTTTGTGGAGGGCAAAAGAGAAGCCCGCCAGCTACTTGAGCCAGCGGGCTTATCTCTTGTTTCGAGTGCTCGAAATCAATTAGGCGACCTTGACCGGTACAGGCGTGGACTTGGCAACCTTGTAGAGCGTCACCATAAGAACGCCATTCCTGCAAACCGCCTTCACTCGCTTTGGATCCACACTTGCCGGGAAGTTGAAATAGCGCTGGAAGCTGCCCGTATAGCATTCGTTGCAGTAACAGTTTGCCTTCGACGGAAGGGGCTGCGCCGAAGTGGTGCCATAGATGGTCAGGGTATTGCCCTGAAGGGAGATATGGCAATCCTTCTGCGTGCAGCCGGGGACATAGGCTCGAATTGTGTACGTGTTGCCCGTTTCCCACCAGTCACAGCGGGGTGTCCACGGACGACCCTCCGTGTCATTTTCCACCTGCCAGATAAGTTCGTCGAAGATTCGGTTGACTTTTTCCTGGTACTGCGGATTGGAAAACATGGCCGGATAGTTTGTCGGCGAATATCCCGAATATCCCGGTGCATAGCCTGGGGAATAGGGCGTGGGATACGCCGCGTGGCCGGTCCAGGGATAGTTGGTGTAGGAGACCGGCTTCCAAGTGGGGCTTGGGCCATTCTTATTCCGAGATGATGTCCAGGACGGATACTTCTTTGCGTTGGACTTGTTCCATTTCGTCGTCCGCGTTTTGGCTTTCGTCATTGTGTTGGCCATGGGTGAACCTCCTGATATTGATAGACCTTCTTCCGTGGGGACATCGCCTCGCCGACATTCGAGCTCGGCGCGCCCGTTTACATCGCCCGCACAAATTTGCAATGGATGTGCCACCTTCGACGAACCGGGGCTCCCATTCACTATGATGCTATAGCGAAAAGATGCGGCGGATGTGCGGGAAAGAGAATGCATTCCAACTTAATGGGAATCGTTACGACACGAAGCAACCATGGCTTTTCAGGAAGGCTGAAGGGCGGGAGATTCATTCGGGACCGTCCGAAAATCGTTTCACTCGGCATTGCCAAACCTCTTACGAAAAGAAGGGATGGCCCAATCCGATTGACAGAGTTTCAGACGGATTTGGAGGATTCTGAGCACCCTGTAACTGTCGGCAAATCGAAACCCAATATTGCGCATTATGTGCCCAGTCGGCCAGGGTTCTGGGCAATTCATTCCTATGAATTCAGTAGTTTGGAGATGTGGATGCCCGTGAAGCTCCTTGCATCATCCATCTCGGCACAAAGAAAAAAGCGCTCCCGATTCATTATCGAGAGCGCCCGGAATCCCATGGAGCTTTCTTTACCGCCACCAGAAGCCGAAGCGTATGCCGAAATGAGGCCTGCAAGGACGCCAGTTCCAACCTCCATGACGACTCCACACATGGCCATAGCGTGGGCCGTAGTGGTGCCGAGGCTGATGCCAATACCAACGGGGCGGCGGAGGGGGAGGCGGGCAGTAGAAGTAGTCATTGTAGAAGACGATGGTGGGGTACCAACCGTCGTAGTATTCATCATCGGGTGCCCAGCGCGGATAGCCGTATTCATCCGCGAAATCATAGGCAAAGTCTTCCCCCTCGATCTCATAGGGGTAGACGAAGCCACCTTCGTCATCCCAGACCTCGCCATAGCCTCGCACTTCAACATGGGCGCCTCTGTCCAAACGATAGTTGCGGTCACGCCAATACCACTGCGGGCCCAGATGCACCGTCACACGACGGCCCGTGTCTGTTCGGAGCGTTGCCTTTCGCCCCTCGATGCGCTCAATCTTGCCCTTCACATCGACTCGCTCGAGGTCCTTGGTGGAACGCCGTTCTCTGTATCGCGGAGCCGCCGAGAGGGTGGCCGCCATAGCGATGCTCACGAGCAGCGCGAGGATGAACAAGTGTTTACTTCGCATGGTTCCTCCAGAAGTGAATCGCACTCTCCCCTGCCCACTCATTTGACCTCTCTACGATGCAAAAGTTTAACCTTCTTTCTCCAAAGCCGGTTTCCATAGAGCCGCCCCACCGGGCGCGGTGCCCCTCAGCAAATCGGCGGCTGTTCGGACCGTTCCATCATTCCAGGCCCGCCAGGAACCTTCGATAAGATATTGAAATCGAAGGAAATAGACAAATTTCTCGATACGAGAGGCCGGAGGTGGGTTCTCAAGAGCCTTCGCAATCTGTTCCCTCAAGTCGCCCGTCCGTTCACAATGGAGGACAATTCCCTCCTTGTTATAGAACGCCTTGCCAAGGGTAATGACCGGACGACCGAATGCGAGAGCTTCAACCCCTGCCGTCGAATTCACGGTGACGACAACTTGGGCGCTGGCGAGCCATTCCTGTGTGGGCCCTGCCTCTACCCAGTGGATTTCCGGATGGCGTTCGCGCATGGCAACATAGCTTATCCGCGGATTTTCGGCGGGATGCTCTTTGACAACTAACTTCAGCTCGGGCCGCCTCAAGGCGCGCCAAGCCTCATAAACGACCTCTACGAAAGCCTCCATATCGGCCAGATTCGGCGAATAGGTGCGGATTTGAGTGTCATGATTGACCTGCAACGGAACGAAAAGATAGGGCTCGGCAATGGGCGCTTCCAAAGAAACCTGCACACGATGGCCGTGTGGCGCATAGAGAGAGTGACGAAGGTGCAGATGGCGACGCCAATCGGGCAACCACTCGAGGTACTGACCTCGCCACAACTTCCAAAGCGCGAGCTTCAGTCCGCCTCGCATGTCTTGAGAAACTCCGGTTCGATACGCGAAATCCGGCACTCGCGCCGCCCGAAGGTCGTCGACGAACGCACGCAGACGTTTCCGGTCCACTTCGACCTCATCGAAAGCTGCACCGGATATGGGTTTTAGGGAATTCCGGAAATTGACGCCACGAGGATCACATTGCAGAGTCCAAGGGAAGAAGCCATTCTCAAAGAACCAGGTTTTGAGGCCGCGGCGACGGGCCAGCTCTACAGCCAGACTCCCCGCACCCGTCAGGCCATTGTAAACGACCACAGCATCCGGCTTTGTGCGCTCCAGAAAATGGTCCAGCAGACCCGATATTCGCCGCGCATGTTTCAGCAGATAGCTGCGGAAGTAGGCATCTTCCACTCCGGTGCGGTTGACTTCCCAGTGTTCATGGATGCTCTCTTCGAGGTCACCGTCGGTAAGGGGACTTGGATGTTTGAGACTAAGATTGCGTCCAAATAGAATGGGCTCACGGAGCTTGCGCAGGAGTAAATGCGCCCGTACATCTTCCAGGCCGGCAAAGAGCACTTCCCCGCCCTGCTCCCGCAGCTCCCGAGCCAAATGCGAGAAGAATGGTACGAACTGAGGCAGAATGTCAACAAAGAGAAAGCGATGCATGCGCAAAAATTTCCGCGAATTAGTCAGCGACGAATCAACTGACGCAGGATTTCGGTTTTCGACCGGGTGAGCTCGCCTGTCAGCCAGAGAACGGCAAGCGCAGCTACAATTGAGATGAGCAGCTTTCCGGCAAAAGCCCAGGAGCCGTCCAAAGGCGCAAAGGAATAGGCGACCACCATCGCTGAAGCCGCTGCGAGCACATGGAGCACGGACATCAGGAAGACCGGTCGAAGATAACGACGAAAATAGACAAAACTCACGCACAGCACAAGAATCTCGGCTATGGCTGAAGAGACGGCCGCCCCGATGGCCCCATAAGAGGGAATCAAGGAAAAACCGAGCAGGACATTCGCCAAAGAACCCACCGTAATGCTGAGGGAGTACTCACGCTGGTGCCCCATTGCAAAAAGAACGGTCCCGAAGATGGAGCCCACTCCTGTGAGAATAAGGTAGCCCGTTAGAATTCGGAGCGGGGTGATGGCTGGCGAGAAGGCATTCCCGAAAACGAGAGGAACAATCGGATCCGCAACAAGAATAATGGCCGTCGCCCCCAAGATACTCATTTGAGCCAAGAACGGGATGACCGTTTCAAGTCGTTTGGTCAGCCGCTCGCGGTCCTCGACAACTTCCGAGAGAAGCGGAAGCAGAAGCCGATAGACGATCGCTTTCAAGGTTAGAAGGATGACGAGAACGCGATCCGCAACCGCATAGTAGCCCGTCTGGCGATCTGTGCTAAGGAAGCCCATGAGAACGAGATTCGTATGGACATAGAGTTCCGACATGGCCCGTGCCCAGAAGATAGGCAAGGCGAGCGTGAACATCTGACGCATCCCCGACAGCGCAGTTCGGGGCCGCAAGGACAAGTGCAAATACCGAATTCCCATCCAGGCAAAGCCAATGTTGCACAGAAGAAAGGCGATACTTACGCAGGCTGCCAAGGGTAAGGTCAGGGTGTCTCGAGTCAGAAGAACAGCGCCCAAAACTCCAACGGATATCGCTCGTGCTATCACCCGAAAAAATGCGTCCCACCGCGATTTCTGGTGAGCGTCGAAGAAAGACGCCAAATCAAAGGGCATCAGAAGAAGCGCGACAGAGAGAATGAGGAGTGTCAGACGGCGGTCAAGCGGCAAGCTTGTCAATGGCAAGAGAGCCACCACGACGATCCAAATGGCAAAGCCGAGAAGCAGCCGCAAACCCATCGCCGCTCCGAAAATCTGCGGCGCCTGCTGGGGCGTTTTGGCAATTTCTCGGACGACAATTTGCGGCAGGCCAAAACTGGCGGCAACAAGCAGATAGCCCGTTAAGGCGACACTGAATCCCCAGAAGCCGAAATCGTCGGGTCCGAGATAGCGGCTGACAAGGACAACGAAGAGGAACTGCAGCACTCCCTCGCCAACGGTTCCCAAGAGAAGTCCGAGAGCGTTTCGTGCCGCAATTTGCGCGCGTGTCGAATCAGTTGCCGACATCAAATCCATCCGCAGATAGTGCAGTCATCAATGGATCGTTTTGACCAGGGTCTTCAGAGAGGTATTCCTGCAACAAAGGCTCAGGAAACAACCCTCGCTCCGTTGAACATGGAGCGAGTAGGAACCGCGACGAAACGAAGCCCGAAGGAGCCCCCTCGCTCTGCGCACAGTCGTCGGTGCCTCGGAAAGCAACCACGCCATAGGGCTCCGGTTTGAACTACAAAATAATCCATTGCAGATTCACTGTCAAGTGCCCCCTGCGCTCTTGGCCCGGCCCGTTGTGTGAAAAAAGGCACTTGATTTCTACAGAGAATATTTGTAACTTATTTAAATTGTGCGGCGTGGATTATCGCGAAGCGACGCGCTTGGAAAGCACGCCAGTTCGTCGCTCGGGGCAACGGGCGTCTGAAAAAGTACTTACAGGCTTTCAAGGCAATCATAGATCACACATCGAACTAGGCCGCCGATTGAGAAATCCCAAGTAGATAGGAGGGTGGATCATGCGCGTTGCTGAGCTCATAGACAAAGTGGACATGAAGGCGTTGAATCAAGTCTACGACAAAGAAATTACCGGGGGCCTGGTCACCGATCTAGCCGGTGAAGTGAAAACATCGGGGAAAGCGGGACACATCTGGGTCGCCATCCAAACGGACAAGAACGGAGTGGCCGCCGCCAACCTCGTGGACATCGCGGCCATTGTCGTCACCGAGGGAAACAATGTGGCGAACGATGTTTTGCAGGCCGCGGACAGCGCGCAAATCACCGTTTGCTCCACACTCATGACTTCTTGGGATCTCGTCGGCGGACTCTACGCGTTGGGGATCCGGATCTCTCCCTATAGCCCGAGTCATTAGGGATTCAAGCACAGAAGAAAGAGAGAATTCCGACAGCCGCGAAGTCTGACGGCACGGAAAAGGGAATGTCCGTGACGGTCGAAATCGAACAAAACAATATGCCTGTCCGAGCGAGTCTGTTTCTTCTTGGAGGATGGCCGCATGGCCGATGATACGATGGGCAGGGAGGCCTGCCAGCGCTTCTATGAGAACCTTCAACTTGTCCTGAATGGGCCAAACATCAAACACATGAAGCTTCATGATATTTGGCCGTTGGCCGAAAAGAGCGCCTTCCGCACAAAGTATGGCTCCTACGGTTGGCGCTCAATGATATCGAACCGTTTGGCACACCGGACAGTCTACTTGGGTTCTCCCCCCGTTCTCCTGCCCAACGCCTCCGAATTCCAGCGCCGCTTGATCGAGGGAGCGCCGGAAGAACTGCACAAAGTTCTTCAAGTCATGCGCACGCTTCCCATGGTTCATATCCGGCGGCAGATGGGAGACAACAGCGAGTACAATCCCATCTGCAACCTCTATGTTTCCCTTGCCGATCCCAAGAATGCACGATTGGCCTACATGTGGGGAAGCACGATGCGCAAGACCAGCCGGAGATCTCCCGGGCCGGAGTTCACTATGATTCACATTCCGGAAGAACAGCAACTGCGACAACAGATTTTGACGATTCCGGAATTCGGACTCAACATCGCCCTCGGAACCGATTACATGGGAGAAGACAAAAAGGGATTCCTGCGCCAGGCCATGTACGGCGCCGATGAACGAGGAATGTTGGGATTGCATGCGGGAACGAAAATCGTAACGGTTCGGGACGCTGCGACGGACAAACTCAAGAAATGCGGCGTTTTCCTTTTTGGCTTGACAGCGACAGGCAAATCCACTTGGTCTTGCCACCAATTGGGTTTCGATCCCAAGCGTGGAGAGAAGACGGAAGTGGCGCAAGACGACATCGTCTTCCTCAAGAAAGACGGCTCCGCCTTTGGAACGGAAGTCGGCTTCTATGTCAAAACGGATGTGGATCCGGACTACCAGGAGGCGATGCACAACGCCCTGACGGATCGAACGGCTCTGCTTGAAAATGTAATGATTGACGCGGATGGAACGCCCAATTTCTTGGATGAGCGGCTCTGTGCCAATGGGCGAGCCATTGTTCGGAAGGACAAACTGGTTGTCAGGCGTGATCGCAAAACCGTGAGCATCGCCTTTCCATCCATCAATCTTCCTACGCTGGATGAAATGGATGGACTGATCTTCGCGTTCATTACGCGGCGCAATAGCATCATGGGATTCTCTCAAGAGCTAACACCGGAGCAGGCGGTCTTGGCCTATTTGTGGGGGGAATCCACGCACAGCTTTGCCACGCAGCCCGACAAAGCAGGGGAATCAACTCGCATCGTTGGGACGGACGATTTCATCATCGGTTCGCGAGCACGAAAGGTCAATCGCTTCCATGAAATCGTCATGAGCCTTGTGGAGCGCTATCCCGGCAAAGTGCGCTTCTATCAGTATAATACCGGTGGCATCGGTGAACTCCTCGAAACGAAGGAAGTGGACGGCAAACTCCAGAAGCGCCTGATTCGCAAAGCCACGCGAGTGCCCATTGATTTGATGGCGGCAATTCAGCGAGGAGATCTTCGCGGAAGCAATACCTATAAGCTGGGACGAATCGGAACAAAGGAGATCGAAAGGTGCGAAGGAAGAGATCTCGATGTCTATAATGTCGCCAAGCTATATACGGAAGAGCAGATTCAGCAGTTCGTTCAGGATTTGGTGGAGGGTCGTCGCCGATTCACGGAAGAAATCGCCCGGGAAGGCTTGGACCCGAAAATCCTTATGTATGCCGAACAGTCGTTCGAGAGCTGTGGTGCTCACAAGAGGAAACTTTTTCCCGCGGGCGTGGAGGCAGGTGAGAAAGCACCCGCCCCGGAGAAGCATGACCTGAAACCTCGATCCATTTTTTCGGAGCCAAAGGCTCGGCCTCCGCGACCTTTCCGCAGTCGTTTCCGCTGAGCCGCGCTTTGACCCAGGCTTTTTCCCAATGCAAAACAAAGGTGCGAGAAGGAGAAGAAAATGATCTCGACACTCATCATCATAGGCGTCATTGTTGTTGCTATCGTTCTGGTTATCCTTGCCATTGCCTTTCAGTATAGGAAGGTCGGCCCCAATGAAGTGCTCATCATTTCGGGGGGTCGAAAGCGAACCGTCACGGAACCCGACGGGACGAAAAAGAAAATCGGCTATCGGATGCATATTGGCGGAGGCACCTTTGTGCTGCCCCTTTTGGAGACCGCGCAGACGCTTCCATTGGAGGTTTTCACCATCCCCATCAAGACACCCGAAGTCTTGACGGCGGCGGGAGTTCATATTGTCGCCGAAGCGATTGCGCAGGTCAAGGTAGGCAGCAAGGAGCATCTGATTCGCACGGCCGCCGAGCAGTTTCTGGGTCGAGGCGCCCAAGGGATCAAAGAAGTCTCCGCACAAATTCTTGAAGGAAGCATTCGTGCGGCGCTGGGAAGCATGACGGTGGAAGAAATCTATCAGCAGCGCGAAATCGTGGCGAACCGCGTGATGCAAACTTCCGCCGATGATTTCGCCCGAATGGGGCTTCAGGTTCTCTCGTTTGCTCTGAAGGATATCAGCGACACCCAAGGGTACCTCGAGGCATTGGGCAAGCCACGCATTGCCCAAGTGAGAGCGGAGGCGGAGGTAGCACAGGCGGAAGCGGACAAGCAATCCATCATCAAAGGCGCGCTGGCCCGCAAAGAGGGCGATGTGGTCAAATTCCGAGCCGAAACCGAGCTTGCCGAAGCCAATCGCGACTATGAACTGAAACGAGCCGAGTATCAGGCCATTATCAACCAGAAGCGCGCCTTGACGGATATGGCCTACGACCTCGAGCGACAGAAACTCGTTCAAGAGCTTCGTCGCCAAGAGCTCGAGGTGAAGCTCGTCGAGAAGGAAGGCAGCATTCAGCTCGAAGAGAGAGAGATTGAACGCAAGGGAAAGGAACTCGAGGCTCAGGTGAGACTGCCTGCCGATGCGAAGAGCTATCAAGCCAAAGCCGAGGCGGACGCCGAGAGCTACCGTTTGGCGCTCTTGGCTCGTGGCAAGAACGAGGCTCGCCGCAGCGAGGGGCTGACCGAAGCCGAGCTCACTCAGGCGCGAGGCGAGGCCGAAGCGGCGGCGATGAAAGAGAAGGCTCAGTCATGGAAAGCCTACAACGACGCGGCGATTGTTCAAATGGTCATGGATAAGCTGCCGGAACTGGCGCGGGCCGTCTCGGAGCCTTTGTCGAAGGTGGACAAGATTGTGATGGTGAGCAGCGGCGATGGCAGCCTAGGCACATCCAAGATCACGGCGCAGGTCGCCGAAGTCCTGGCGCAGTTGCCGACCATTGTGGAGACACTTACGGGCGTGGATTTGAAATCGTTCCTCAGAAAAATCGGCGAAGAAAAGAAATCGGGCCAGAGTGGTACGAGCGGAGAAGCGAAGTAGCAGTCCCTAAGTAAGCCCGATTCACTGTAAGGATTCTTTCATGCTTGCAGACCGCATTCAACGCATTGGCACATCCGCGACGCTGCGCATCAGCGCGAAAGCCAAGACCATGAAGGCCGAGGGCATTGATGTCATTGACCTCAGTGTCGGAGAGCCCGACTTTCCGACTCCCCGCCATGTCAAGGAAGCTGCCAAACGCGCAATTGACCACGACTTCACGAAATACACTCTCAACGAAGGCATCTTGGAATTGCGTCAGGCGATTTGTCGACGCCTTCGCGAAGACCACGGGCTCGAATACTCTCCGGATCAAGTCATCGTCTCCTGCGGCGCCAAGCAGTGTCTTGCGAATCTCTGCACGGCGCTACTCAACAAGGGTGACGAAGTCATTATCCCCGCCCCCTATTGGGTTTCCTATCCGCCGATGGTGAGTTTGGCGAAGGGAGAGCCTGTGCTCGTACGAACAACGGAGGAAAATGGCTTTTGTTTGACTCCGGAACAGCTCAAGGGCGCCATTTCCTCGAATACGAAGGCCGTGATTCTCAACAACCCGTCCAATCCCACCGGCGGTGCCTACGAACGGGAGCAATTGGCCGAACTTGTCGAGATTGCCGTGCAAGAGGGCCTGTACATCCTTGCCGATGAGATTTACGAGAAGCTCGTCTATGACGGCTTTCGATTTTGTTCCGTGGCATCTTTGGGCGAGAAAATTCGCGAGCGGACCATTTTAGTTAATGGAGTATCCAAAGCCTATTCGATGACGGGATGGCGGATTGGCTGGGCGATTGGGCCTCGAGAAATCATTGGCGGCATGAGCGCCGTTCAAAGTCATACGACCTCGAATGCCAATTCCGTTGCGCAGATGGCAAGCCTCGAAGCGCTGCAGGGGCCGCAGGGTGACATTTATCGCATGGTCTCGGAATTCCAGCGCCGACGCGATGTGATGCTCTTCAAACTGCGCTCTATACCGGGAGTCTCATGCTTCCGACCCAAAGGCGCTTT
Organism: bacterium; assembly: GCA_043804575.1. Taxonomy (GTDB): domain Bacteria; phylum Electryoneota; class RPQS01; order RPQS01; family DYHQ01; genus JAZDIW01. Next base: position 3,149 of record JAZDIW010000211.1, on the reverse strand, counting down.
TTATCTTTTTCCGAATCTCTCAGCCTACTATAACAAAGAACACGACGGAACTCTGATTCGGAATTCGCATGGATTGGCCTTCTATCTATTGAAACAGGCCCATGTGGCCGTAGTACCCGGCGACGGCTTCGGTGCGGACGACTTCCTGCGCTTCTCCTATGCAACCTCCATCGAGAATATCGAAGAGGGAATGGAACGCGTCATCGAAGCGATGGCTCGGCTGCAAACGCCCAAGAAGGTCGTTCAAGTCGAATTGGCAAACACGGAGACTCTCGTTCGGTCCTCCGTCGAAACGGAAACGGCGGTCACGGCCGAGATGCGCGACGCGCTGGTGGCCGAGGCCGAGGCTCATCTCTCCTATGACAACTACTATGAATGGAATGTCAATATCGCGGGTCTCGTGATTCAACTGCGCACGAATCATCGGCATCTCTATGACTTTTGGTTCGAGAATTTCTATCCGGCTCAGTTGGAGGCGGAGATCGAACCCCATGGCATCCTGTACGCCGTCGGATGGATTCCGGGGCGAGAACCTCGGGGCTATTATCATGCGGACACGCGGACGGCTCTTCTTTATAAATCGGCGTATTACGCGCAATTGCGAAGCTTGGCGATGGGGATGGTTGCCGACGCCATCGGACATCAGGCGGATGTTCATCTTGTCCGCGGCTTCTGTGTGGATTTCGAGGGCAATGGGATCGCCCTCATCGGAGCATCAGGCACGGGAAAGCTCGGCCAACTTGCGCGGCTGTTGCGGCGAGAAGGGGTCCGACTGGTCGCTGATGATGTCCTTTTCCTTCGTTTCGGTCGGCGCGAAGTCGCCGCGGAGACAATCGAACGCAAATTCCACATGAAGACGAATCTTATTGACAAGATGCCGGAGCTTGAACCTCTCTTCGCGCGTTCCAAGTGTGAAAATGTCGTCACCCGCAAAGAAGATTGCACGAACGAGAAGTGCCTGCGCAGCGAAGAGTGTGTTCTGGATCGCGGAGCACCTTACTGCTTCATCGGTGCGGACAATTCCTATGCGATGTTGGATCCCTATTGGATTGGCGGAACCGAGAAACATGTCAAACGAACGCGATTGCAGGCGCTGGTTCATTTCCATCGTGAGGCGTTTGCTCCGGCCATCCAGCGATTGAACTCGGAGGAAGCGCTATCCGTTCTGGAGAGAGGAGCCTCCAGTGGAGGCTCGCGCGCCGTGCCGTTCTTCAATCCTCACCTGCTTGGACAGACAGAGGAGAAAGCGGCGGCTCAGAGGCGACGCTTCGAGAGACTTCTTTCGCTCGTTCCGTTCTACAGTGTGAATACACAAGCAGCGGCGGCCAGCGAAATTGAGCGCTATCTCTCTGATATTTTGACCGGCCAGAAGGTCCCGGCCTAATCGGAGCAACAGAAGAAGGACATGTCAAATGACGATTTATCTTGATGGCGAAAGCCTGACGATGGAACAACTGGAGGCCGTGGCACGCCATCAGGCCAAAGTCGAGTTTTCCGGGAAGGGAAAGCAGAATATCGAGCGCTGCCGAGCCGCCGTTCAGAGACTCGTGGACACGGGAGACGCTATCTACGGCGTGACGACGGGCATCGGAGAATTTGCACGCATTCGAATCAAGCCGGAAGACAGCGCGGAGCTTCAGCGACGGATTATCTATAGCCATGCGGCGGGCACGGGCGATACCCAACCGGAAGAAGCGGTTCGTGCGGCGATGCTCTGCCGTGCCAATACATTGGCCAAGGGGTATTCCGGCGTACGACTGCCGACGGCGCAAATATTTCTCGACGCGCTGAATGCCGGCCTGTGGCCTTTCGTTTACGAGAAGGGTTCACTGGGTACATCCGGGGATCTGAGTCCTCTCAGTCAACTTGCCGTGGTTTTCTTGGGGGAAGGAGAAGCGTTTTATAAAGGGGAGAAATTGCCTGGAGGCGAGGCTTTGCGCCGCGCGGGTCTGAAGCCGATTGAGCTGAGCTACAAGGAAGGTTTGGGGCTCATCAACGGAAGCCAGATGTGCACGGGCGAAGCGGCACTGCTGCTGATTGATGCCCGACGACTTCTGAAAAACGGCTTCATTGCCTCGGCCATGACAATTGATGCTCTGAAAGGCGTTCCGAAAGCCTATGACGAAAGACTTCATGCCGTGAGGCCTTTTCACGGGCAGAATACCGTCGCCCGACATCTGCGCACGCTCATGGCCGATTCGGAAATCATCGCCGAGAGATCCGGCAAAGTGCAAGACGGTTATTCCATGCGCTGCACGCCGCAGGTCTTGGGCCCCAGTATGGATGCCTGGCGCTATGCCGCGAGCCAGATCGCGATTGAAATGAACTCCGCTGCAGACAATCCTCTCTTCTTCCCCGAGCAGAATGTTCACCTCGCGGGAGGAAACTTTCATGGACAGTGCATCGGTATGGCGATGGATTTCCTGGCGATTGCGATGAGCGAGGTGGCCAATCTGTCGGAGCGCCATACGAATCGTCTTTTGAATCCCGCACTGAGCGGTCTGCCGGATTTCCTCGTGGAGGGGCGCGGGCTGAACAGCGGTCTGATGGTGGCGCAGTACACAGCCGCGGCTCTGGTCAGCGAGAACAAAGTGCTGGCTCATCCGGCAACGGTGGATTCCATCAGCGTCTCCGCTGACCAGGAAGATCATGTGGCCATGACTCCGATCGCGGTGCGAAAGTGCCGGGAGATTCTAAAAAATGTCTGTGTCGTTCTCGCAATTGAGATGATGTCCGCAGCGCAAGCCTTCGATTTTCGCAAACCTCTGAAACCCGGGAAGGGCACACGCATTGCCTACGACGTCATTCGCGAGCATGTCCCTCACTTGGAAAACGACCGGGTGCTCTATCCGGACATCAACAACATCGCTGCTCTTGTTCGCAACTCGACCATCCTACATACCGTGGAAAAGGAAGTCGGAGAGCTGTCGCTTGAATAGCGAGAAAATTCGCTCGTCCACTTCCATTCCGCTTCTGTAATTCTCCACGAGAGTGAAAATCGGATACGCTGCAGCCTCAGCTTAGGAACGGGATTTTGCCGAAAACAATCCTTGAAAAAATCATCGAGAGTCACTGTGGGCGCGAAGTCCAGCCGGGCGATATTGCGGATGTCGAAATCGATGTGCGTGCGGCGCGGGATTTCGGCGGCG
>JAZDIW010000210.1:0-2610 GCA_043804575.1 bacterium | reverse complement strand
AGGAAGGAAATCCTCTCCCGGGGTAAGTTGCCCGTACCGCCTGGTGTCTCGCAGGAACATGCCGAAATTTCCTATTGGCGGCGCCGGGTAGTCGAAGCCTGCATCTATGGAGTGGACATAAATCCAATGGCCGTGGAGCTGGCCAAGCTTTCCCTCTGGTTGACCTGCATAGCACCCGACGAGCCTCTGAATTTTCTTGATCACCACCTGCGACATGGTAATGCCCTCCTCTATGCTCTACCTGACCAATTGCGCCACGTTCCAGTACTGGCCGCCCGAGAGGATGCGTCAACCTTTGAGATGGACGACCGTCTTCATACTGCCCTCGCGGCCGCCATTCATGAGAATATGGCCATTGAGATCGAGGCGAGTTACGAAATGGAGATCGTGAAGAGCAAGGAAAGGCAGTGGCGCATCGCGCAGCGTCAGTTGGAACCGTTTATTAAGTTGGCCGACCTTTGGATGGGAATAGACGACGGTTTGCCGGTGGATTCGATCAATTATATCCTTGCGGCCCGTCACATGGTGTCGCCCAACGATCTCGATAACGAATCCAAGCGAAAAGCCAAGCGCTTTCTGGAATCTCTCGCAAACGGCCTTGCCGATAAGAAGCGCGCACTCTTACCCTTCCATTGGCATCTGGAATTCCCGGATGTCTATTACGGCGAGGATGGGCTTCCTCTGGCCGATGGCGGGTTCGATGCAGTTCTCGGAAATCCGCCCTATGTCTCGACGCACACCAGCAGTGCTGAGCGCTGGCGACGTGCGCTTGAGCTCAGGGCCGGGTACCTTGACGACTTATACGTACATTTCGTAGCTCTCGGCTTAAAGATTTTGAAACCGCATGGCGGCTTTGGTTTCATCGTCTCCGACACCTTCTTCACGCTCGCTTCCAAGCTTCGGATGCGCGAGATGCTGCAATTCAACCGTATCGATTGGCTGGGACAATGTGATCCTTTCGAGGCGACTGTGGATGCCGCTATTTTTGTGGCGTGTAAAGAGGCACCCGTGCCGGACGCCACGATACTTTTCCTCCAGGCCCGACCTCTCAAACGCGCCGATGGCTCTAAGACGAGGCCAGATGCCGTTCTGCCCCGACTCCCTCATGCGGAGGAAATACCCTGGAGTGAACCTGAGACCAGGCTCCGCAATGGAACCTCTGTTGCTCATACGATGGTGAATGAATTGCGGATTCACCAAGTACCCTCATCCCTTTATTCAGAGAGCCATAAACGAGCATTCTTTGAACCGCGGCCTGGAACGCTCGCCCTCTTCGAAAAATTCAACGAGCCTGTGAAGCATATTGTCAAGGAGTGGTGGGAGAAAATCGAAGATTCGCGTGCTTTCGCTGCCAATCTCGATGAGATCAGGGCGTATCATCGCGCTCTACGTCCCGGGGATCTAACACTTACAGGCCTAATTGCGGAAGGAGGCCAAGGCATGCGGACGGCCAATAACGCCCGCTTCCTCGCCTATCTCGAAGGCTCCCCCCAAGCCCGTGAGTTAGAAGCGAAAGCAGTTGAATGGAGCGGTACATGGCTTGCCAATCAGCTGATTGCTCCAGATTTCCGGAAATTCCTTGCTGAAGCCGGAGGAAATCCGGAACACCCAACTCGCGACCGTGCCGCCTTGGAGGCCACCGTTCACCGCCTGCGCGAACGCTTCACTCCGCAACAACTTGGGCTGGGACGCACAGCGCTCTTCCGTATTGCCCCTCGGAACCTAATAGCGACGGACGAGGATTACCGTTTTGCTTTCAAACAGCGTAAGACCGAGTTACTAAGGCTTTGGCAGCGGCAAGTAGACCTAAAGCAGTTTTGGGATGAAACAATCGAAGTTCAGGGCAGGAGATTCACTTACGCGGCCTTCCGGGAGGCGGACAATATTTCCGGCGAGGAATTTTGCCGTCTTTGCGAACACATCCAGCTTTGGGTTCGGCGGCAGAACGCTTCCCACCCAAAAGAAGCCCCTATCCCCCGCGAAGTCTTTGGGTTGCGATCCAGCGAGGATTATACTGATGCGGCCGATGGGCCGCGCATCGCCACAATCTACAACGGGCTTAGCGGACGCGGGCAGTTCATATCATTCCGCAAGGGAGACCCGGAGGGCAGTCGTTGGATTGATAACGAGCCTCTATACTGTGATTGGACAAAATCTGCCGTTGACTGGCTTATGAACAGCCCCCAAGCAAGATGGCAGGGGCATAAATTCTTTCTAACCTCAGGTGTAACATGGTCCTTGCACGCGAATCATGTCTCGGCCAAATGCCGTTACCAGGAGCCTTGCATTTTTGACGCCAGTAGTTCAAGGCTGACTCCGATTATTAAATCGCTTACCGCTCAAGCATTTGTCGCACTGGCAAACTCAGATGTCTTCAGTTTCTTCCTGAAGAAATTTATCAAGCACAACCAGGACATTGAAATTAATGATATGCGAATGATGCCGATAGTCATCCCGAAGCCTAAACAGCATTCCCGGCTGAATGAACTGGGCAAGTTATGCATCGCAGCAAAGCGCGCGGAGTTCTCCCATCATCCGCCCCCCAACGAAATGGTGGCCTGTACTAGGGAAAGTGCCGAGCAACTTCGTTCGAATGCGCCACATTACCTC
>JAZDIW010000209.1:0-4096 GCA_043804575.1 bacterium | reverse complement strand
GGCGACGAGCGTGTGCTCGTCCAGGCGATGCCACAGCGGAGGCTCCACATCATATTCATCCTGGATTTCGCCCACGATTTCTTCGATGATGTCTTCGAGCGTCACCAGTCCCGCCGTCCCGCCGTACTCATCCACAGCAATAGCCATGTGCATTTTCTCTTTTTGGAATTCCCTCAGAAGTTCCTGAATCAACTTGCCCTCGGGAACGAAGATGGGCTCTCGCATGATTTTCTCGATGGGAGTTTGCAAATCACCGGTCACCAGCGGCAGCAAGTCCTTTCCGTGCAGAATGCCGACGATGTTGTCAATCGTCTTGTCATAGACGGGAATACGGGAATGCCCCTTTTGCTGAATGGCGGCAATGACTTGATCCAAGGGAGCATCCACGGGAACGCAGACCATATCCGTGCGCGGAACCATGATCTCGCGCACGGTCGTCTCGCCAAAATCAAAGATGGAAGTAATCAATTCGCGCTCTTCCTGCTCAATCTCGCCGCGCTCCTCGCCCACCTCGACGAGCGTGCGGATTTCCTCTGCGGAGAGAGTCCAGCGTTTGCGCTCGACACCGAGAAAACGAGCTGTAGAGTCCGCCAGAGGAAGAAGCAGAACAACGATGGGGGATAGAACCCAGCCGATCGTCTCCAAAGGCAACGAGGCGCGTTCGGCCCACCGAAGCGGATTGCGAATGGCGGCAAGTTTGGGCATCACTTCGCCAAGAAAGAGAATCACCAGAGCAACGACCACAATCTGAATGAGGAATCCAACGGGGCGCACGGCTTGAGCCTCGCCCAGGAGCCGCTGCGTCGCGAGTGCGGCAATCGTCGCCGCTGCGATATTGACGAGGGTATTGCCGGTCAAGAGCACGATGAGCAACCGGCGCGGATTCTTCAGCAGTTTCGTCAGCCGCTTTCCGGCGTGGTCTTTGCGTTCCGGAAGTGCGCTGATTTGCGAGCGTGTCAGAGCAAAGAAGGCGGTCTCGGTGCTCGAGAAAAAGGCGGAAAAGCAAAGCAGCACAAGAAAGACGATGAGACTCAGCCAAAGAGATGATTCCATTCCCTACTTGTCCCTCCCCGCTTCGTGCAAGATCTTCTCTTCGAGAGCTCTCATGCGTTTGCGCTCGGCTTCGGTCCTGTCTTTCTCACCGGCAAGATGCAAAACGCCATGAATCGCCAAGCGGGCCATCTCCGAAGCCAAAGATTCGCCGTAGAACGCCGCTTGCCGCTTTGCCTGCTCAAGACAAATATAGACCTCTCCTTCCAGAGGCTCTCCATTCTCCGAGAGGTCGAAGGCCATCACATCCGTCGGGCCGGGAAGTCCCAGAAATTGCCGATGCAGCGATGCCATTTTGCGCGCGGAAACGAGAATGAAATCGACATGAGAGACGGGGCGTCGAAAATGACGCAAGGCCATTTGTGCACATTTCAGAAGGCGCGCACGAGAAACACGAGCGCGGGGAATCTGCGAATGAATGCGCAAAGCGGTTCTTCCTGCTGCGTCTTTCATTCGTTAGTGCCTTCTTGCTCATTCTGTGCCGCTTGGCGCGATTGGTATTCTTCGTACGCTTGAATGATGTCCTTGACCAATTTGTGGCGCACCACATCTCTCTCATCGAGATAGACGAACTTCACGCCGTCAATGTCCTTTAAGATGTGCTGAATGAGCAAGAGGCCGGACTGTCGGCGCTCCGGAAGGTCAATCTGCGTCACATCACCGGTCACTACGGCTTTGGAGTGATTGCCCATGCGCGTCAGAAGCATCTTCATCTGGGCAGCCGTTGTGTTCTGAGCCTCGTCGAGAATGACGAAAGTATGATTCAGTGTGCGGCCGCGCATGTAGGCCAGCGGCGCGACTTCGATAATCGAGCGGTCAAGGAATTTCTTCAGCCGCTCGATGGGAATCATCTCCATCAGAGCATCATAAAGCGGGCGAAAATAGGGATCAACTTTTTCTCGAATATCCCCGGGAAGAAAACCGAGGTTCTCGCCCGCTTCGACGACAGGCCGCACCAAAGTGATTCGATCATAGCTCCCTTGGAGGAAAGCGGCGACGGCTGCAGCGACGGCGATGTAGGTCTTGCCGGTTCCTGCCGGGCCGATGCTGAAGGTGATATCATGCGCTTGAATGGCTTGAAAGTAGGCTTCCTGTCCTACCGAGCGAGTTCCGATAACGCGCTCACCCGTTCGCAGGATAACGGACTCGATTCCTTCGGCCCCGAGCAGCGGTTCGATGGGTCGCAGCCCGGAAAGCCGGACAATCGTATCAATGTCGCCCGTCGTGATGCTTCCCTTGCGACGCACAAGGGTAATCATTTCGACGAGCGTCTCGCTGGCGCGGCTGTTTTCCTGCGGCGTTCCTCGCAGGACGATTTTGTCGCGCCGTGCGGTGATTCGGGAACCGGAGAAGCGCTGCAAGTAATGCAGATGGGAATCTCCGACTCCCAAAAGCGGCTGAAGTACGCCCTCTTCAATGGGAATCTCGAGCGTCTCCAGGTCCGACTTGCGCGGCGTAGATGTGCGTGCGCGATGTGGATTCAGCGGCTTTTCTTCCTTTCAAAAATGCAAAAAGCCCTTTTCTGTGGGGAACACCCAGAAAAACAAGGGCTTAATGTGACGAAAAGCGCCTTTCGGCAGCTTATATGGCAATATGTCCAATTCGGTTCTTGCGACTCTAACCCATCTACCGGCAACGGCTCACGAGTGGCCGCCCCAGCAATCTAATAATAACAAAAAGCGAGTCGTTTGTCAAGTGGAAGCCCGCAATCCCTCGCGGAGCGAAATCGCGATTAGGTCGGTTCATTTGGGCCGGGTGTTCCGCGTTCGGGGCGAAGCTGGAGAAAGAGCAGCGCGCCGGCACCGACAAAGGCGATGAGCACACAGTTGACCCCGAGCGGTCGCATGGTTTCTGACGTCCCCGCTCCAGCCCATACGGCTGGAATCATGGACCACCACGCGTTCACGAGATAGAGGTCGGCGCACGCCACGAGAAAGAGAATGGCACCCAATATCCGCCACCGCTTCTGCGGGAATTTTTGGAGAAGGAGGAGGCCAACCACGGAGAATAGGATGATTCCACCCAGCGGCAATAGCGCCAACATAGGCTCGTGCATGGCAATGGCCGTCAGAATCGCCCACGCCAGGCCAATGATAACAATGCTCAGAAGCGCACCCACGGATGTCCCGCTATTGAAATTCGCCGTCGCTCTTTTACCCTTCATTGACCCTCGCGCTCACCCATTTGAGCCAACCTATTACAAGATAGTCATTTGAGGGGGCTTTTGCAAGAGCAGTTTAATGAAGCTATTTTGGCGCGTGTTTGACAAGGCAATCTACCCCCCTTCTGTCCCCCCGTAAATGGAATGCGCCCCTCGAATTGGACAGGGGTGGGGGGATAGGAATCGAGGGCTTGGGTTTGATTTTGATTGGTTTCGAACATCATTGGGCTGCGATAGTTCAAGGCGGAATGCAGCCGAATAGGGTTATAGATTTTGTCAATAAAACGGCCGATGCGCCGCTGGGCTTCGTCGAGCGTGGCATACTCAGCGCCAGAGATTTCTTCCTTCTTCAGCGTGGCAAAGAAACTCTCCATCACCGGGTTATCCGTAGGACAAGCTTTGCGTGACATGCTGATCTCGAAGCCGTGGTGCTTGAGCAAGGCGACATAGCCCGGTGCGCTATAAGTGCCGCCGCGATCAGAGTGATGCAGACAGCCTGGCTCAGGCGGGCGGGCTCGTAAAGCCCGGATCAGTGCCTGAAGGGTCAGCGCGCCGTCGGGCGAGGTCCCTAATGCCCAGCCAACCACGCGCCGCGAGAAGACATCGAGAACCACTGCCAAGTAGGCCCAGCGATGATGAACCTTCACATAGGTCAGGTCGGTCACCCAGATTTGGTTGGGCGCGATCGCCGCACGACTTGGGTAGAGGTTCGCATAGATCGGTTGAGACATATCTCGTACGGTCGTGCCGCGCGCGGAGCGATGTTGCCGACAGCATAGTCCGGCTTGACGCATCAGTCGCCGTACCCGTTTGCTGTTGATCCGCTCCCCTTCGAGCCGCAACTGGGCGGTCATCCGCCGATACCCGTAGCGCGTGAAGGTCTGA
>JAZDIW010000208.1:0-3399 GCA_043804575.1 bacterium | reverse complement strand
GCCATTCTTCGCCGAGCCAGGTTCTTGATCTGGCCGGAAATCAAACCTTCATGGCAACGACACGGGCTATTGCAGCGCCAACTTCTTCACGGCATCCAATACCGCCTGATAATCGGGCTCGTTGGCCGTTTCCTTCACAAGTTGTATGTAGCGAAGAATCCCGTTTTGATCCACCACAAAGACTGCTCTTGCCAGAAGCCGCAGCTCTTTGATGAGCACGCCGTAGTTCATGCCGAAGGAAGCCTCGCGGTGATCCGAGAGCGTTTGCACTCGGGTGACACCCGCCGCGCCGCACCAGCGTTTCTGTGCGAAAGGCAGATCCATGCTGATAGTAAGAATCACAATATCCGAACCCAATCTGCCCGCCTCTTCATTGAAACGCCGTGTCTCTATGTCACAGGTGGCTGTATCCAAAGACGGCACCGAAGAGAGAATGCAGACTTTGCCGCGCATCGAGGAGAATTGAAATCGTGCAAGGTCGTTCGTCAGCGCCTCAAAATCCGGAGCCTTGTCGCCAACCTTCACCTCAGTTCCAAGCAAGGTTAGAGGTTTTCCCCTCGAGGTAATGATACCTGTTCGCTCGCTCATAATTCCCTCTTCACCACTCAGTTTTCCTTCAGGATATGCTCATCGTATTCGAGCTCAAAGCGCAATTTGTGCTTGGCCTCCTCTTGAGCGAGGACCAAGAACAAGTCCCGAAGAGCGGCATTGTCCACGGCATCGGCCAGATTCATATAGAGTTTGAACGATGCTTTTTCGCGCTTCATCGCCACGATCAGAGCCTCTTGGTAGTCGAGTTCACCTGTGGGTTCCACATCCACCAGGTAGTCTCCGATCTTGAGATCCGAGATCTTCTCCTTCGTGGGAACCGAGAGCCTTCCCTCTTTGATTCCCAGGATTTTCGCCTTGTGTCCGTCTTCTTCGCGCGCGAACTGTTCAAATGTCTTCGTCATCCACGGCCATTCCATTCGGGCAGCCAAGCTTCGGTAAAACGCGGCGGCTTCCTCTTCTCTTGCGATGGCGAAATTCAGAACCTCCTCTGCGGAGCCAAAATCTTTCATTCCTCGCTTCTCCTATGCGTCAGGTTTTGCGGGTCTTTCCTCTATGATTGCGCCCGTTTCCGGGGCCTTACCAATTCTCACCCAAAAGTTCGAAGAAAGCCTGGGGATGTGCGCAGGCCGGGCAAAGTCTGGGAGCTTCCTCGCCCTCATGCAGATAGCCGCAATTCAGGCAGCGCCATACGACCTTTCCCGGTCGTCTGAACACGCGACCCGCTTCGATATTTGCCGCCAGAGCGTTGTATCGCTTCTCATGCTGCGCCTCAGCCACCGCGACGGCCTGGAAGACTTTCGCGATATCCTCGAAGCCCTCTTCGCGAGCAACGGCGGCGAATCCGGGATACATCTCCGCACGCTCATACCGCTCTCCCTCGGCGGCCGCCTTGAGATTCTCGACGGTTGTGCCGATAATCCCTGCGGGAAAATTCGCTGCAACTTCCGCCGTTCCGCCCTCCAGGAATTTGAAGAATCGTTTGGCATGCTCGGTTTCTTGATTCGCCGTCTCCAGAAAAATCGCGGCGACTTGCTCCAATCCATCTTTCTTTGCTTGACTGGCAAAATAGGTATATAGGTATATCGGTTGCGGGCCTGCGATTCCCCCGCAAAAGAGGTCAGCAGATTTTTCTCGGTTCGCGTTCCCTTCAGTTTACCCATCTATTCTTTCCTTTCGGCTTCTGATTCCGCTTTCGACCATTTCTCGCAGCGCCAAAAGATCCCGCGTGCGTATTCGAATCTTCTGGCACTTCGGACACAATCCAATGAACTCGAGCCGGTGGGCGATAATGTCGTAGTCGCTGATCGGTTGAAGTGCCGTTTCCAGATCCGTCAAGGGTTTCATGGGGGCGTCTGCGATCTGTCCGCAGAGGATGCAGCGCAAATGATAATGATTCTTTGTCACGGCATCAAAGCGTTTCTGATCTCCTCCATGCTCCAATTTCTGAACCACGCCGCGCTTGCAGAGCATTTCGAGGTTTCGGTAGACCGTGCCCAGACTGATTCGCGGAAGTCTGCGCCGAACGAGTTCATACAGCTCGCTGGCCGTCGGATGAGTGGGATTTCGCTGCAGTTCTTCCAAGATGATCTTGCGCTGGCGAGTCACCTGCAGAGCGGGCGGCAAAGCGGATTTTTTTCGCATGGGTGTCATAATTTGAGAATAGTAATCATTCGCAACTAATATACAAAAAGAGGGCGGCCTTGTCAAGTCCTTCTTCTGAGTGCGCCGCAAAGTTCATAATTCACAAACGGTTGCCATGTCTGATTTCACATTCGAGGGCGACCTGTTTTGGGCGGCGGTCCGTAATAACGACGCTGGACCCCGAGCCCTGACGCAGTCTCACAATCGGCTCGATGGCCTCGTTGCTCAGACTGACGGAGTCACCTTGCCGAAGAGTCCTTCCGCGAAGCGGCCACCGCACGCCGGACAGCGTGACGCCTTTCGCCACAGGCAAAGGCATCAGAGAGATTCGCAAGCCTGGCCGAACCCTGCATGTGAGAGTCATGCGCCCATGCAAGAGATGCCCGATGGACTGCGAAGTGATGAGCGTGATTTCAAGATCACGGAATTTGGAGAAGGCGCCGAAGGCATTCAAGCTGTGGTCCAGTCTCGGGCCGAGGAAGCCGACGAAAGCAATCTGTTTCCAACCCCGTTTCACGCAGAATCGCAAGCCTTTTTCCAAGTCGGAGGTTTCCTGCTCTTTCAGGCGAACGATTCTTGTTCGATGTCGAGAGGCGGATTTCAACGCCTGCGGCGAAATCGAATCGAGATCGCCGAGAATGAAGTGAGGCTGGACTCCTATGGCAAGCAGTCGGTTGGCTGCTCCGTCCAGTGCAACCACGCGCCGAGAAGCCGCAGCGAGTGCCAAAAGGCATGCTCTTGAGGGGGAATCTCCGTGAGCCACCACAAGTGCATCATAAAGAAATGTAACTGAATCTCGAAGCATATCGGATTTCAAGATTTCAGGACAATGAGCGCGAGCATGGGCAGCGCCGCTTTGCCGTCGCGACGCCAAGAGCTCAAAACGGGCTCGCAATAGGTGCAAGCCATAGGCAGGGTGATATTCCCTGCAGGAACACCAATCGAAGCAAGGTCGCTCTGAATGGCGAGTGCGAGATTCAGATGTGTTTGGTCACCGAAGTGTATCAACACACTTGAGCCAAATCGTTTCGCAAAAGCGTCCGCGACATCTCTTCCAACCGGATAGTGCCGCGCGCGGAGCGATGTTGCCGACAGCATAGTCCGGCTTGACGCATCAGTCGCCGTACCCGTTTGCTGTTGATCCGCTCCCCTTCGAGCCGCAACTGGGCGGTCATCCGCCGATACCCGTAGCGCGTGAAGGTCTGA
>JAZDIW010000207.1:0-8069 GCA_043804575.1 bacterium | reverse complement strand
GATCATGGCCTACATCAAAGAACACAACGACAATCCGAAAACCTTCACCTGGACGGCGAAAGCGGAAGACATCCTTGCCAAAGTCGCCCGAGCTAAAGCTGCCCTCGATAAGTTGCAAACAGAGTGAGACAGTAGACTAGGTTTGCCACATCTGATACGGTGAAATACCTGGCGTTCTTTTTTATGCCTCTGTGCGCTTGCCTTTGAGCAATTTTCGCCCTATATTTTGTTGAGTTCACTAAGGGATCTCGTGAAATTCTCGGGAGAAAGGAATCATGCAAAGGAACTTAGGTATGACGCTGTTGGCTATTATCCTGTTGGCCATAGGTACAATCGGAATCGCAGCCGAAAAAGAGAAGAAGAGTGAATTGCTCCACAAGGGCAAATATGTCCCCGATATCGCCACATTTCTGCAAATCGGTGCCTGTTCACCGGCGGGGTACACTTGGGAGGGCGATGCCGTCTACTTCACATCGAGCATGTCTGGAGCGCCGCAAGTCTATCGGATCCTCGACGGAGGGTGGCCTTACCAGCTCACGATTTTCGAGGACGGCATTGACTTTTTCAATCTGTCGTGGAGTGGCACGATGGCGATTGTTGGGGCGTCCGTCGGCGGCTCCGAACAGTCCCAGCTTTTCCTGATGGATACCGAAACCGGCCGAGTGTTGAAGTTGACCGATGCACCGGATGTGCAATTCGGCTCGGTGACTTGGGCGCGCGACGACGGCTCGATTTTCTATCGTTCCAATGAAGAGAACGGCCGCGACTTTTTCATCTATCGAATGAACATTACCACCGGCGAAGCCAACAAAGTGTTTCCGGGAGATAATCGTGTGACAGGCCACAACGAGATAGCTGACTTGTCTCAAGACGGCATGAAGATGATTCTTTACAATTTAACGAGTAATGTGAGCAATGATCTCTTCTTGCTGGACCTGAAAACGCTTAAATATCAAAAGCTCAACAAGGACAAGGGGGATGTCTCGTATGTGAGCCCCACGCTGATGCCTGATAACAAAACCATTTGGCTGACCTGCAATGACAACAAAGACCATATGCCACGCCTGGCCACGATGACGGTCGGTTCGCCGAAGGTGAATTATGTGGATGACGGTTGGCTTGATACGCGCCGGGAGTGCGAGGGTGTCGGCTTTTCGCGCGACTACAAGTCTATGGGAGCGGTTGTCAACGAAGACGGCTACGCTCGGCTGAAAATGCGCGAGGTGGAGTCGAAGAAGGAAATTCCAAATCCGCCTCTCGATGGCATTCTCGGCTTCGGCGGCAGTGACAGGCACGGGAATGTCTTGGTATCTTTTTCCAGCCCCACGCGCGCGCCGGATGTCTGGAAATGGAATCCGAACACGAAAGAACTGAAACAACTTACATTTTCGATCTATGCCGGTATTGACCGCACGGTGTTTCGCGATCCAAAACTTGTGCGTTTCAAGACTTTTGATGGCTTGGAAATCCCGGCCTTTCTCTATCTGCCGCCCGATTATGAAGAGGGCAAACCGATTCCCTTTATCGTTGACGCTCACGGCGGCCCTGAGAGCCAGTTCCGACCCTATTTCATTCGCAATTTCCAATATCTGATGCTGAATGGATACGGCATCTTGGCTCCGAATCCGCGCGGCTCCTCCGGTTACGGCCTCGAATACATGAATCTCGACAACTTCAAGAACCGCAAGCATTCGCTGATGGATTACAGGGCCGGGGTGGATTGGCTGATTGAGAAGGGTTATACCAAGAAGGGAATGATCGGCATTCGCGGCGGCAGCTATGGCGGCTATGTGGTGCTGGGAATGATCACCGAGTATCCTGACCTGTTCAGCGCGGCCGTAGATGCGGTGGGCATCGCCAATTTCAAAACCTTTATCGAGAATACGGCCGAATACAGGCGATACTTGCGCGAGTCCGAATATGGCCCTCTAACCGACCCAGAATTTCTCAAAGAGATATCGCCTATCTATAAAGCGCATCTGATCAAGACTCCGCTTCTGGTGGTGCACGGCGAGAACGACCCGCGGGTGCCCGTAGGTGAAGCCCGACAGATTCTCGACGCGGTGATCTCCCATGGCGGCATTGCGGATTCGCTCATCTTTCCCGACGAAGGTCACGGCTCGTCCAAGCGCGTCAATATCATCACGGAATACCGCAAGCAGGTTGAATTTTTCGACAAACACCTCAAAAAATAGGCAAACAAGACGGCTGAAGTCGTTAACGGATAGCCAGAATAGGACAAAGGCCGCAAGTCGAATCTTGCGGCCTCTTTCTTTGACACTCATAGGCAATGATTTCTCAAGTCCGTTCAATAGAGTTGTGCGCGCCACCTTTCAGCCTTTTCCGCCGAAGAAACGCGCATATTGGTTGTCAAATTCGTCCTTTCCACAAGTCAGCGCCATCAGGTTCGGCCAGAGTTTCCGCGCTTGGTCGACCATCTGCGAAACGAGCTGACGGATTTCCCATTGAGCTTGCTTGTCCTGTCGAAGGCGTGACATGTGATAGAGTTCTCGGGCGTTGACATGGATCAGGGCTTTTCGAACATGCGCGTTGGTCAGACAGTAGCAGGCGGCGCGAGGATTCACATGAGCCAATTTTGTGCAGAATTCGTTTATGTTGCGCACGGAGTTGGCAAACGGCTCTGAGAGATCAGCATGCTCTATAGCCGGCGGGAGAACGACTCCCTCGCCGAAGTGACATGGGGCGGGCAGCAAGGTCATCATTCGATGGCGCTTGAGCTGAGCATAGCAAGAAGCCGAGAGCTTCACCTCGAATTGAAGGGTGGCCAATTCGAATTCACGCGGCGCCGGGTCATGTTGCGTCATCCCTCGGAAGACGGTTCGCCAGAAATCTTCCGAGAGGCTTTCGGTCACGATCTGAACACCGCTTCGAAATGCCAGAGCCTGCGCAACGACTCTCTCACCATCCGGCGTTGCCGCAAGTAGTTTTGCCTGCGGCTCGGCAAGAATCTCCACCTCGCCCGCATGCGGCTCAGGCACGCGCCCTTCGGCAATCTGAGAGCGATTCAGCCGAGGAAATGCACTGGGCTGGATGTATTTCACGAGCGAGGGAGCCAAAGGACGAACCGCCTCATAGAGCCTCTGTCCCAAGAGGCGCATTTCCGCAAGTTCATGTCCCGCGCATTCCCGCACGACATATTCGAGATTCCGCGCATTCACCGTCATTCCCATCTGCGTCGCCGTGGCCAAGGGCAGAACATAGCGCGCGTCCTCCTTTGCACGGGTTTCCTGCTCGCGGCGCGCGACGCCCTCTCTGGCTTCGCCTTCCTTCGCAAGGATTCCCCGGTATAGCTTCTCGAAAAAGAATTGGTAGCTTAAGAAGAGCTTCCCAATCTCCGAGTGAAATTGTTCTTCCCAGTCCGTTCCACGAATTTCCCGCGGAACAACATAGTCACTTTCGGCGGTCACATAACGCTGGGATTTCTCCGTGAAGGAAAGGAGACGATGAGCCTGAAGCTCTTCGGTGGCAAGTCGAGACAGACCCAGGATGTCCAAATTGAACACGGCATGTTCCGCCACCGAGGCATGTCCAAGCCCGAAGATGATCGCATCGTTGCTCTTTCTTGCCGCCGCAATTCCCTCTCTTGCTGCTCGACGCAATTCCGGGATAGACTTCGGATCCCGGCTGATTCGTGCGTAGGCGGCGGAAAGCGCCTCGGGTGTCAAAGCCCGGCCCGATAGCAACTCACTTGCCGAGCGATGCAGCGCCTCCAGAAGGCGGCGCAGCTCGCTTGCGCCCAAGTCTCCCTGCATTCCTGCGCCGGCCTCTTTCTGGATGAAGTCCAATTCATGTCGAATGTCGCGAAGAACATCGGCATCCACATTGTAGCCTGCAAGGAGAACACGAAGAGACATGATTTAGCGGCCTCTCTGCTCGCGAATCTGATTGACCAATTTGTGAGCCCACCGTATCGGTTCAGACAATCTATAACTGGGCGTGATTCTCAAAATCCAATCTGTGGCCTCCTCGAGCGTGATCCGATGTCCGACGGAAACATAGACCGGCGCCACTCCTGTGCGTGTGCGCAAGACAGTTCCGACCACCTCGCCTTCAAACATAAGAGGCACTCTTGCGCCTCGTTCCCGCCCGGGCTCCTTGTACCGACCGACCAACAGGCTCTTTGCACATCCGATAGATGGACAATCGAGCGCGACTCCCAAGTGACAGGCAAGGCCGAATCGCCGCGGATGGGCCAGTCCTTGAGCGTCGCAGATGACCAGGTCGGGTTTTTGAGATAGTCTCTCAAAGGCCGGTAAAACCAGAGGCAACTCTCGGAAACTGAGATAGCCGGGGATATAGGGAAAGGAGAGCGGCCCATGAAAACTTGCCTGTTCGAGCACCCTAAGGGTCTCCGCGTCACAGACGACCACTCCTCCCACGCCCCACTTGGAGTCCTTGTCACAGGATACATCAACGCCCGCGACCGTCTGCACCTGCGAAGGCAAGGGGACGATCTGCACCCTCTGCCTCAGCATCTCCTGTAGACCTCGTGCCTCTTGAGCCGAGGAGGCAAAAACAGGACATGTGCTTTCAGTGTTCATATTTGGCGACTCAAAAGCTGCTGCTTTTGTTCTGAAGAGAAATATGCGAAATGCTAAGAAAATATCCCCAAAGACGACGCGAAAAATCGACGGCTTGTTCCACAAGAACGAAGAGAAAAAGACTCCAGTGTATATTCTTTAATATTAATCTTTTACATCTGTCTTTTTGGCTTAGCCCTCGAACAATGCCGCCTGAATTCATGCCCAATGTGGAGGCAAAGGCACAGTCGCGCAGAAAATAATCGGATTTGGACTTGATTTTTGCCGGAACAAATTGTATATTAGAAAACGCGTGAACTGGAAATTCGGAAACCACCGGGTTGCGTTTGCTTTGGTAATTGGCCCCCCACGATTATCAAGCTCCGCCTTTTGCCGGTGGTTTTCTTTTCGCATTGGAGATTTGCCGGGGTGGTGGAATAGGTAGACGCAGGAGGCTCAAAATCTCCCGGGGCTTTGGCCCCATGCCGGTTCGAGTCCGGCCCTCGGCACAGTGCCGCGTGCCTCGCGAAAAGCGCGAGGCATTTTTTTGCGGTGAAACCGACATCAAAAACAATATAGCATATTTTCAGGCAAATTCAACGCAAGGCGCTTTTCCTTGACAATTGGGTGAGGATTTCGTATGATTAGACCATGATGGACTATCGCAAAGCCGGTGTGGACATTGACAAGGCGGCGACGGCGAAGCGAATCATCGCCGCGCATGCTCGCACCACTTTTCCCCCGTGTGTGCTGCAGGAAATCGGTCATTTCGGCGGCTTCTTTCCGCTGCCTTCCGAAGGCCCTGCAAAACCCGTTCTCGTTGCCAGCACCGATGGCGTCGGAACGAAACTCCTTCTGGCCAATAGACTGGGCAGATTGGAAGGCGTGGGTGCGGATCTTGTCCATCATTGCATCAATGATATTCTTGCCTGCGGCGCAGCGCCGCTTTTCTTCCTCGACTACATGGCATTCGGTAGGCTTGAAATTGAGAAAGTAACTGTCATTGCCCAAAGCTTGGCGGGAGCTTGCCGTGCACACGGTGTCGCTCTGATAGGCGGTGAAACCGCCGAAATGCCCGATATGTATCGAGAATCTGATTTCGACCTTGCCGGAACGATTGTCGGCTGGGTGGATGAGGGCAATATCCTGGATAGAAGGCGCGTGGTCGAAGGAGATGTGCTTCTTGGATTGTCCTCGAACGGACTGCATACGAACGGCTACAGTCTGGTTCGCCGAATCTTCGCGACGGAGATCGAAAGAGGAGAGCTCTTGCGCGCGGATCCGAAGTTGGGGGAATCGCTTGCCGATGCGCTTCTGAGGCCGCATCGCTGCTATCTTCCATCCGTGAAATCGCTTCTGGGTTCCGATTCCCTTCATGCCATGGCCCACATAACGGGCGGAGGACTTGCCGATAACATTCGCCGCGTCCTTCCCGAGAGACTGCGAGCCGAGATAGACTGGCTTGCATGGCCGAGGCTGCCCATTTTTCAGCGCATTGCGGCAAAAGGGAATATCGGAGAGGAGGAGATGCGGCGGGTCTTCAACCTAAGTATCGGACTTGTCTTGGTCGTCAGCAAGCGGAGTGCGAAAGAAGTCTCTTCTCGGCTCCGGGATGCGAGTGAAGAGGTCTATCCTATCGGTCAGGTAGTCGCATGAATTTTCTTGTGGCGCTTGTTTGCGGCTACCTCATTGGCGCGCTGCCCACCGGTGTGATTGTCTGCCGACTTGTCCGAGGAACGGATCCTCGCAGCGTGGGTTCCGGAAGCATGGGGGCGACGAATGTCACCCGAATCCTGGGGCGGAAGTGGGGCGGTTTCGTGCTCGCTCTCGATGTTCTCAAAGGCTATGTGCCGGTTGCCTTCATCACACCTGCTCTGATGGAGCCGGAAAGAGTCCAACTGGGGATGGTGCTCGTCGGGGCGGCCGCCGTGATCGGACATGTTTGGACGATTTTTGGACATTTTCGGGGAGGCAAGGGCGTAGGGACAATGACCGGTGTCTTGCTGGCGTTGGATGCATCGAGTGTTCTGATCTGTCTGGGAGTCTGGCTTATTCTCTTTGTGGCATTTCGGCTCGTTTCGCTGGCTTCCCTTGCAGCCGCCGTCGCCTTTCCGGTGCTGATCTGGCTTTCGGGTAGTCGGTCCTTTGAGCTCAAAATCGCGAGTCTCTTTTTTGTTCTTTTCATCTTCTATACTCATCGGCAAAATATCGCTCGCCTGCTTGCGGGGAAGGAATTGCCCCCGGGGCAGAAGGGACAACCGTGCGCATAGCATGCTTGGGCGCCGGCAATTGGGGCACGACTCTGGCCATCCTGCTGACCGAAAAGGGATTCACCGTTTCCCTCTGGGAATATCGCAGAGAGCTTGCCGAAGAGATGAATCGCACGCGCGAGAATCGTCTCTATCTTCCGGGAGTTCGGCTTCCGGAGTCGGTGATCATCACACATGAATTGGGAGAGGCTCTTGCGGACGCGGATGTCATTCTACTTACGGTTCCATGTCAAGTCGTGCGAGCCGTCTGCCGTCAGATTGCCGAGTGTCGTCCGCGCGCCCGGTATCTTGTGTCCGGCGTGAAAGGGATCGAAAGCGCGTCACTCCAACGGGTCTCGGAGATTGTCAGCGATGAATTGCCTGCATTCGCCGCAGAGCGCTATGCCATTCTGTCGGGGCCGAGTCTTGCGCCGGAAGTGGTACGCCGACTTCCTACTTCTGTGGTTGTCGCCTCGACATCCTTGGAGACGGCTCAGCGAATGCAGGAGATCTTCTCGACGAGCTACTTTCGTGTTTATGCAAGCGAAGATGTCGTCGGAGTGGAGCTGGCCGGTGCTCTCAAAAATATCATCGCTCTCGCTGCAGGAATTTGCGATGGCCTGGGGTTGGGGATGAATACGAAAGGTGCGCTGATTACGAGAGGACTGGCGGAAATCGCGCGATTGGGAGAGGCTCTGGGAGGAAGACGCTCGACATTCGCGGGGCTGTCGGGAATGGGGGACCTTATCACGACCTGCGCGAGCCCTCTCAGCCGCAACCGCCGAGTCGGCGAAGCTCTTGCGCGAGGAAGGAAGTTGGACCAGATTTTACAGGAAATGGTCATGGTAGCTGAAGGGGTGCCCACGACTCAGGCGGGCCGTGAATTGGCACATCGGCACGGCATTCCTATGCCCATAACGGAGGCGGTGTATGGCGTCTTATTCGAGGGGAAAGAACCTCATCAAGCCGTAGAAGAACTCATGGTACGAAAGCTGAAAGTGGAAGACTAAAATTTTGGAAGACTCCTTTTGTATGCACACCTACATTTCACAAATCGCCGCCCATGAGGGCAAAACCGTCACGATTAAGGGTTGGCTCTACAATGCTCGTTCGGGCGGCAAAATTCGCTTCTTGCTTGTGCGCGACGGCACGGGAATTATCCAATGTGTGGCGTCTCTCGGTGATTTGGGCGAGAAGACCATCGAGCTCATTGACACCCTCGCGCAAGAGTCCTCGATCATCGTTACGGGGACCGTTCGTGCGGACAAGCGAGCACCGG
>JAZDIW010000206.1:0-19459 GCA_043804575.1 bacterium | reverse complement strand
GCAGTCGGGCCCGGAACCGATACCGATGGTGGGAATCGTGAGCTGCTTTGTGATTTTAGCTGCAAGGCTCGCCGGAATTTTCTCGAGCACAATGGAAAAGACTCCTGCATCCTGCAATGCCCTTGCGTCGGCTTCGATTTGTTCGGCCTCGCGCTCGGTTTGACCTTGGATAGGGAAACCACCGTAGATGTTCACTTTTTGCGGTGTGAGCCCTACATGGCCCATTACGGGAATGCCGACTTCGACGAGCCGCCGAATCGTGTCGAGAAGATAGCCCGCGCCTTCCAGTTTGACTCCCTGCGCGCCGCCTTCCTTCATGAACCGAATCGCATTGAGAATCGTGTCTTCCGTCGAAATCTGAAAAGTCCCGAAGGGCATGTCGGCAATAATCATGGCCTTCCGGCTGCCGCGAGCCACGCAACGTGTCAAGAAGAGCATCGCGTCCATGGTCATGGGAATGGTCGTCGTGTGTCCGGCAATGACATTGCCTGCCGAATCGCCGATTAGAAGAAGATCCACGCCCGCCTCTTCTTCGATTGTCGCATAGACCGCGTCGTAGGCGGTCAGGCAAACGATTTTGCGACCCTCGGCTTTGTGCTCAAACAATGTCTTTGCCGTGACGCGCGGAAAGGGCTTTGAGTTTGCACTCATGCTCGCCTCATGCTCTTACTGACGCAATGATACCGCCTCCGATGAGGAGGTCTCCATGATAGAAAACGGCGGACTGACCGGGTGTGATGGCCCAGGCGGGCGATAGGAATTCAACTTCGACAGAGCCGTCGTCGTTTGGAAGAAGACGAGCAGGTTTGCCGGGATCACGGTATCGAATCTGAACCTCGACTTCAAAGGGCTCCAATGGCTTCTCCCAAGATACCCAATTGACCTGTTCAACTCGCATTGCCCGTCCGTAGCAGCCTTCCGCCTCGTCAACAAAAATGCGGTTCACCTCCGCATCTATCCGCTTGACATAGAGCGGCCGCGGCCAAGTAAGACCCAGACCATGACGCTGACCTATGGTGTAGTTTGGAAAGCCTGCATGGTGGCCGAGTACTTTCCCGCCGGGGCCAATAATCTCTCCTGAGCCGAGTCCTTGCAGAATTTCAGCGCCATGCTCACTTAAGAAATCCCGATAGTTGTCCTTCGGGATGAAACAGATTTCTTGACTCTCTGTGCGGCGTGCATTGGGCAAACCGAACGCCACCGCTTTCTCCCTCACTTCCTCTTTTCTCATGTTTCCCAAGGGCAAAATGGTGCGCTTGAGCTCCTCTTGTGATATTCCCCAGAGGGCGTAGGATTGGTCCTTCGAGCGAAACGCCGCCCGTCGCAGATGAATTCGTAACGGGTCTCTCTCTATGCGTGCATAATGGCCCGTGGCGAAAAAGTCCGCACCGAATTTCTGGGCCTTCTCCCAAAGCAATTGCCACTTCATGAATGTATTGCAGCGAATGCAAGGATTCGGTGTGCGTCCGCGAACATACTCGCTGATGAAATCCTTCACGACAAGCGTGAAGAACTCTCGCGAGAGATCCACGGTGTAATGGGGAAAGCCGAGCTGCGATGCGACGGCGGCCGCGTCGCGCTGGCCGTCAAGCGAACAACAAGGAGAATTGCCGCCGCCATCTTCCGACCAGAGACGCATGGTCAGGCCGATCACGCGATACCCGCTTTCCAAAAGCAACGCCGCCGCGACCGAGCTGTCCACGCCGCCGCTCATGGCCACAGCGACAACATCCCTGCTATTTCGAGATGAAGAAATCATAGAGGACAGAAGAGACCTGAATCAGATTCTCTTATCCGACCGGAGACATCTGACGCAAGCGTTTCACAATGTTGGGCAGAATTTCCATGACGGCATCAACATCTTCCGCGCGATTGTTGCGACCGAGCGAGAAGCGCAGAGACGCCTGCGCCATTTCGGGCGTCAGGCCAATCGCGCGCAGCACATGAGAGGCACCCGTGGAACCGGCAGAACACGCCGAGCCCGTCGAAACGAAAATCCCTTGCATGTCGAGTCCCACAAGCAGAGCCTCTCCCTCGCATCCTTTGAAAGAACAATTCAAGATGCCCGGTGCCCGATATGTGCGTGAGCCGCTAACGCGAACATCGTCTATCGTTTCCGCAATCTCTTTTTCCAAGCGGTCTCGCAAAGTCTGAATTTGCACGGGAACGGTTCTTATTTTCTCTTGGCAAAGCTGACAGGCCTTCCCGAAACCGATAATGCCCGGAACATTTTCCGTTCCGGTGCGAAAGCTGCGCTCTTGACTGCCACCATACGTGCGCGGACTGATGCGCGTGCCTTTCTTGACATAGAGCGCGCCGACTCCCTTCGGGCCATATATCTTGTGGCTGGACATGCTCACAAGATCCGCATTCAAGTCTGCGACGGAAAATGGGATAATTCCAAACGCTTGAACGACATCCGTGTGAAAAACAACATCTGCTTCGCGCGCCACCTTGCCAATTTCCGCAATATCGTGAATCGTGCCAATCTCATTATTAACGAACATCAGCGAAATCAGCGCCGTTGTCGGGCGAATCGCCTTCTTCACATCCAAAGGATTAATGCGGCCTTCGGAATCGACGGGAAGAATGGTTGCCTCGAATCCGTGAGACTGACACCAATGCACGGTATCCAAAACGGCATGATGCTCGGTGGCCGCCGTAATCACATGCGTCTTTTTCTCTTTCCAGTAGTCAAGGATACCCAGAATGGACAAGTTGTCAGCTTCCGTCCCGCCGGAGGTAAAGACGATTTCGTCGGGCGTGCAGCCCAAGAGATTCGCCGCATGCCGGCGGGCTTCCTCCAAGCGCACTCGCGCCCATCGCCCGATTTCATGGATGCTCGAAGGATTGCCCCAGAATTCTTGCAGGGCTTCCTTCATGGCCGCAATGACTTCAGGGTCGGGGCGAGTGGTTGCGGCGTTGTCCAAATAAACGGATTTCGAAGCCATCTCCACTCCAATCTCATTCCTAATATATATCCAAAAGACATGGAAATCAAGGCCAACCGATTCTTGCGATTTCGCAGGCACGAAGGTTGCGAAGTAGTAGAGCGAGGTCAAGAATTGACTTTTTGGCGCAAGTGCAGTAAATTATGAAATAATCTATGTCATCTCGGCTTGGCGCGCTTGTGCTCGGAACCCGTCAACAATCTGGAGTCCGCATGCGGTATGTCGCGACGGCACTCTCGGCTCTGATTCTGTCGTTTGCCGCCGTTGCCCAAGAAACCTTCGATCCCGCCTTTGGCCCGCCGCCTTTGGGTGTCGGCAGTCCCACAGGTGGAATTCGCTGGAACGGTGCGGTGGGCGCCGTCATCATTGACGGAAAGGCGTATCAGCAATTCAGCCTGCGACCCGACATCCCCTTGGGCAAATTCGGCATCGGCCTCGACCTCACGCTCTACTTTGATGAGAACGGAAAAGTGCGGAAAGAAGACTGGGACGAGCCGCTCGATTTCGTGGAGAAGATTTACTATGCGCGCTACGGCTTGCCCGGAGATCCATTCTATGTCCGCGTGGGAGCGTTGGATGCCGTGACTTTGGGCTACGGCATCATCATGAGGCACTACTCCAATGCCATTGAATACCCGGCGGTCAAGCGGCTCGGACTTTACACCGAAGGCGAGTACAACCGTCTGGGCTGGCAGGCGATGCTGAACAACTTCCGCGAAATCGGCGAGCCGGGTCTCTTAGGATGCCGGCTCTCTTACCGCACTCCAATAGCCGGATTGACTTTCGGTTCGAGCGTAGGCTATGACGGCAATCAGTATGCGGGGATTCGAGATGCAGACAACGACGGCGTGCCCGACGGTCTCGACTGGTTCAGAGGCGTGGATGACTTCAAGCGGAGAGATGAACTCATAGCACTGTTGGACGAGTATGAAATTCGCCAGCTTATCGGATGGGGCTTGTTGCCGGACATCTATGCACCGAGGAAAAGCTATAAAACCATGAGAGATGGCATTGGCATCGTCGGTGCCGATGTCGGTCTTCCCATCTGGCGAAAACGCCCGATTTCCATCTGGCTCTACGCACAAGCGGCGCAGATTATTGACTATGGATGGGGTACGGCTTTCCCCGGTGTCACTTTCGGCGTGGGTCCTCTGAAGCTGGGGTACGAATTCCGCCATTACGACAAGCAATTTTTGGGAGACTATTTCAATTTCGTCTATGAGATTGAACGAGTCCGCTCGATAGGCGATACGGTTTTTGTGCCGAAGGAAGCACGGCTGAAGAATCTTTCCCGTGCCAACGGACACTATGCCGATATCCTGCTTTACATCGGCACATTCGCCTACTTGAATGCTTGGTATCTGGACATGCACGGGCCGAACTATCCTGCAGCCAAGACGATTTACGGCGAAGCAGGATTGACGCCCGCGTTTGTGCCCAAGGTGCGCAAAATTTCGGGTTATTTCATGCAGCCCAATGTCCCAAAGCTCTTCCAGGGAATGTCCGATGGAACCATCTATGGAGCGAAGATCTACTTGGGACTCGGCTCGAATGTGACCCTTGTTTATGATTACCGAACGACCTATTGGGGAGGGGAGCCTCGGCGCAGCGTGCGCATCGAGGCCATGGTGACATTCTGAAGATACGGAGAAACTATGCCGGAAGGAAAATAGATGACAAGCGCGCCAGATATTCAGACCCTCATTGCCGAATTGCGCGACGGAAAGAAGTCGGTGCGTCGTGACGCCGCCTATGCCTTGGGAGGACTGAGGCGAAAAGCGAAAGAGGCGGTGGACGCATTGACACAGACGCTCGGGGATGAAGACACCAGGGTTCGCGAAGCGGCCACGTGGGCATTGGGACAAATTGGCTCCGAGGCCGCCGGTGCGCTGCCCGCTCTCGAGAAACTCCTCAAGGACGACAACGATGCGGTTCGTTGGAATGCGGAAGATGCCATTGGAAGAATCAAAGCCGAAGACTAAGCTGCGTGCCCTTCTATGGGATATGGGCGGGCCTTTGATTGATGAAGAGCCGATGGTATCTCAGTGGTTTAAGGCTATTCAAAAAGCCTATGCCTCAGCGGCGGGACGAGAACTTGAGCCGAAGCGACTGGAGGAGGCGATGGGAATTGCTGTAGAGAGCTTCGCGCCTTTCGCTTTCCGGTCTGCACTATGGAATCTGTGTGATGGGGATACCGAGCTGTATCAGCGCATGAAAAGGGCCTTTCGGGATTTTGTAGGGCCTTATTCCGACGAGCTTCGTCCGGGAATTCGCGAACTTCTTCTCGAGTTGACGGACCGCATTCCCATGGGAATTGTCGCAAATCAAGGGCGAGGATTGGAGGAGCGCTTGGAGAGAATCGGAATTCGCCACTGTTTCCAAACGGTCAATGGCAGTGACGATGTGCATCTGTGGAAACCGGACACGCGCCTTTTCGAGAGAGCTTTGCAGTCCCTCGGCGCGAAAGCCGACGAAACGGCCATGATTGGGGATCGGCAGGACAACGATATTACGCCCGCCAAGATGATGGGCATGACTGGGATCCTCTTCCGGACCGGCACTCATCGGAATCAGCCGTTTCGATACCCGGAAGAAAAGCCCGACTGGGAAGTGGATTCCGTAGAGGAGTTGCGCCGACTTCTCCTTTCACTGATTGAGTGAACGCCCTCATTTGGAATACATCTGAGCGGAAAGCCCCGGCCGGTTGGCTGGGGCTTTCGTATTCTATTGCAGGAAAATCACTGCCCATGAAATTGAGAAGAACCCCTTCTAACTTCCCCTACTAAAGTAGGGGAAGAAATAATCGGGTTTCCCCCTACTTCAGTAGGGGGACAAAAGGGGGTTCCTTCTTCATTCTGGCTTACGTGCGCAACGGACTGCAAGCAGCACCGGCTTTACGGCAGTGCGGCAAGTAGCAAATTCAGCATTCCCGCTGGAAAGGAACCGAGTAGGAGTATGAGAAAGGAAGTGAGGAGCAAGGTGAACGCATATCCGCTCAATCGCGGCACAGGCTTGAGTTCGTGCTCGGGGCGCACCATGTACATGTAGCCAATAATGCGCAAATAATAGTAGGCGGCCAGCGCACTATTCAAAACGGCAACGACCACCAGAAGGATGTGTCCCTTCTCCATCGCCGCCGAGAACAGATAGAGCTTGCCGAAGAATCCCGCCGTCGGTGGAATTCCCGCCAGCGAAAACAGGAAAATCGTCATCGTCGCGCCTAAGAGCGGATGAGCAAAGCCCGCTCCCTTATAATCATCAAGCAAATAGTCGCCCTCTCCCCGGCGGTTCACCAGCATCGCGACGGTAAACGCTCCCAAATTCATCAGCGCATAAGCCACCAAATAGAAACTCATGGCGGCAAAAGCTCGCGGCCCCGCCGAAACGATGCCGATAAGAAGATAGCCCGCATGGGCAATGGAGGAATAGGCGAGCATGCGCTTGATGTTTTGTTGCCGCAGCGCCACGATATTCCCCAAGGTCATGGTGAGCATAGCCATCACGGCGAGCGCATCCATCCAGATTCCCGCCGTACTCTCGAGAGCAATGCCAAAAACGCGAATCAAAGCGACAAACGCGGCTGCCTTCGGCCCGACCGACATGAACGCCGTCACGGGTGTCGGCGCGCCTTGATAGACATCCGGCGACCAGAAGTGAAACGGAACCGCGGCGACTTTAAAGGCAAATCCAATCAGCAGAAGCCCGATGCCTGCCACGGTGATGGGCTCGAGCGGCGCTGTTCGCAGTGCGCCAGCGATACCTTCATACGAAGTGGATGTCGTCACTGCATAGAGGAGAGCGATTCCGAACAGGAGGAAGGCCGTCGAAAAAGCTCCGAGGATGAAATATTTCAGCGCCGCCTCGGTCGAACGGACATCTCGGCGGTCCAAGCAAGCCAGCACATAGAGCGCAATACTCATGATCTCCAGCCCAAGGAAGAAAAGCAGTAAGTCTGCGGCGGAGACCATGACCATCATGCCGAAGACCGCGATAATCAGAAGCGGATAGTATTCTCCCAGCCGAATCTTACGATGTTGCAGATAGGCTGGCGACACCAAAACGGTAATCGCTCCGACAAAGCAGAGCAGAGCGCGAAAGACCGCCGAGAAATTATCCGCCAGCACCATATTGGAGAACGCCGGGCCGCCTCGATCCCAGAGCAACGCACTGACAAGTCCCGCTCCGACCAAACCCAGAATCGAGACCGTCACCACTCCCGACGGCTCTTTTTCCTTGCGAAGAAGGTCGGAAAGCAAGGCGAAGATGGCTGTGGCTACGAGCAGAATCTCCGGCAGAATACCGGCAAGTTGCTGTGTAAAGGAAATCATCCTAAGTCCGAGAGATGTCTATGGCACGATGGACGCCGCCGCGATTGCCGTTGTCACGCGGTCAAGAATGGCTTGCAAGGCGGGCTCCATGCGCGAAAGAAATGGATCCGGATAGACTCCGATTAAAAGAATGAAAACAATCAAGGCAATCAGGACAAAAGCTTCGGGCGCTGTGCAATCGCGCAGCTTCTCGTTTTCGGCGTGCACAATCTTCCCGAAGAAAACCCGCTGATACATCCACAGGAGATAGACGGCGGCCAGAATCACCCCTGCCGTCCCCAGCACGCCATAGGTGATATTCGCTTTGAAAGTCCCCAGCAAGATGAGAAACTCGCCGACGAAACCGTTGAATCCCGGAACGCCGATCGAGGAGAGCATGACGAGCATGAATAGCGACGCATAAAGAGGCATCACTTTCGCAATTCCGCCGTAGTCCTCAATCATGCGTGTATGCCGGCGATCATAGATGATACCCACCAACAAGAAGAGGGCACCCGTGGATAGTCCGTGATTAATCTGCTGCAAAAGACTGCCCGCCAGACCCTGCAGGTTCAGCGCGAACATCCCGAGCATAACGAAACCTAAGTGCGCCACCGACGAATAGGCCACCAATTTTTTGATGTCCTTCTGCACCATCGAGACCAAAGCGCCGTAGAGAATCCCGATAAGCGCCAAGATGGAAATCAGCGGCACAAATTTCACCGTGGCCCCGGGGAACATGGGCAGGCAGAAGCGAAGGAAACCGTAGGTGCCCATTTTCAAGAGCACACCCGCCAGAAGGACCGAGCCCGCCGTCGGGGCTTCGACATGGGCATCGGGAAGCCAGGTGTGGAAGGGAAACATGGGAACTTTGATGGCGAAGGCAAGGCCGAACGCCAAGAAGAGCCAAGTCTGAATGGGCATCGGAAAGTTGCATTGGCGGAAAATCGTCAGCATGTCAAATGTCCGTTGCCCGGTGGCAGGATCCGCCGTGTGAAAATAGAGATAGAGAATTCCGACGAGCATCAGTACGGAGCCCGCCATCGTGTAGAGAAAGAACTTCACGGCGGCATAGACTCGCCGGGGACCGCCCCAGACACCGATGAGGAAATACATCGGGACAAGCATCAGCTCCCAGAAGACATAGAAGAGGAAGAAATCCATGGCGCAAAAAACGCCCACCATCCCCGTCTCCAGAAGCAGAAGGAAGAAGTGATATTCCTTGATTCGCTCCTTGACCGAGCTCCACGAGCTGATAACACAGAGCATCGTGAGGAAAGTGGTCAGCAACACCAAGAAAAGAGAGATGCCGTCCACGCCCAGATGGTAGGACGCACCGAGCGATGAGATCCAAACCCAGCTCTCTTCAAACTGATAGGCCGAGGTATCCAGCTTGAAATTCGCGAAAACGACGACCGTCAAGGCGAAGGCAACGGCTGTTCCGATAAGCGCGATGGAGCGCTGCAGAGTCTCCATCCTGCGCGGTAGAAGCAGAATGAGCAGCCCCGCGATGGTGGGGATGAATATGCTGAAAGTCAGAAGCATCAGAAGAGCATTCGATAGAATAGACTTGCCAAAATCAGAACAATGCCAAACGCCATGAAGACGGCATAGTTCTGAACAAAGCCCGTTTGCAGACGGCGCAATCCCCCCGCCACCCAGTTGAAGAAGGCCGCTACCCCATTGACCAAACCGTCAATCACGCCAAGATCAAATCCTTCGGCCATCCCTTCGGAGATTTTCACTGTGGGTTGGGAAATCGTCGCGTCATAGATCTCGTCCACATAGTATTTGTTCAGAAGTGTCGTGTAGATGGCTCCTTTCGAGAGCTTGCCCGGCCAAGCCGCACCTTTCAGATAACCCGAATACGCCAGCCATATTCCGAGGAGGGCTGCCACCACCGAGAGCAGCATGACCAAATACTCGATGGGCTGCGCCCCATGATGGACTTCCCCTAAAAGAACATGTTCTTGGACACCTTGCGTCACGACCGGATGAAGCCAATGCTCAAAGGGATTGGTGCCCCCCAAAGCAGGAGGCAACCCAATATAGCCTCCGATGATTGCCAATACCGCCAGAAGGATGAGAGGAACGGTCATCACAGGCGGCGACTCATGCAGGTGATGTTCCTGCGTGCGTGAGCCGCGGAATTTCCCGTGAAAAGTCAGATAGAGCAGACGAAACATGTAGAAGGCGGTGAACAACGCCGCCACGACTCCAAGAATCCAGAGAGTGTAGTGCTGACTCTCAAAAGCCTTCCATAGAATTTCGTCTTTGCTGAAGAATCCCGATAGCCCTGGGATGCCCGCTATCGCCAGCGTTCCGACGAGAAAGGTCCAATAGGTCGTGGGCATCTTGGACTTCAACGATCCCATATGGCGGACATCCTGTTCGCCGGACATGCCGTGAATGACACTGCCCGAACCCAAGAAGAGCAGCGCCTTGAAGAAGGCATGCGTGACCAGATGAAAAATAGCCGTCGCATAGGCCCCCACACCGCAGGCCAAAAACATGTAGCCTAATTGGCTGACGGTCGAATAGGCCAACACCTTCTTGATGTCGTTCTGAACCAGGCCAATGCTCGCAGCGAAAATCGCCGTCCCCGCACCGACAATCGCCACGACTTCCAAGGCCGCCGGCGCCATCGAGTAGAAGAAATTGGCGCGCGCGACCATATAGACACCGGCGGTTACCATCGTCGCGGCATGAATCAGAGCCGAAACGGGCGTCGGGCCAGCCATGGCGTCGGGCAGCCAGACATAGAGTGGAAACTGCGCGGACTTCCCGACGGCACCGAGGAAGAGCAGAAGACAAATGGCGGTGATGGTGCCGGAGCCAATCGGAAAGGAAACCATCCGGGGAATGATTTCGTGAAATTGGACCGTTCCGAAGACGTTCCAAATGAGAAAGATGGCCAAGAGGAAGCCAAAATCTCCGATCCGGTTGACGATGAACGCCTTCTTCCCTGCGGTGGCCTTCTCTTCATCCGAATACCAAAATCCGATGAGCAAATAGGAACAGAGCCCGACTCCTTCCCAGCCGATGAACATCAGGACGAAGTTGTTGCCCAGCACAAGCAGCAACATGAAGAAGACGAAGAGATTCAGAAAAACGAAATAGCGGCGATAGCCGGAATCGCCGTGCATATAGCCGATGGAGTAGATATGAATGAGGAAGGATACGCCGCTGACGACAAGAATCATCACGCACGAAAGGGAATCCACCAGGAGCGTCGCGGGTGCGTGAAAATTCCCTACGCGAATCCAATCGAAGAGGATTTGCTGAATTTGGCGCCCCGACTCCTCCATGCCCAGCAGCGAGATGTAGACCGCCACGGAAACGGCAAACGAGGCGCCCACCATCGCGGAGCTGAACCAGCCGATGACCGCCTCCTTCCAGCGCCGCGCAAAGAAGGTATTGACCACAACGCCAAGCAGGGGAAAGAGAACGATAAGGAAAACAAACTGAGACATGACTACCACGCTACCATTTCATTACGGTCAGCGTATCAATGTGCATCGAACCTTTTTGTCTCCAAAGGGCGATGAGAATCGCCAAGCCCACGGCAACTTCCGCCGCCGCGACGCAAATGACGAAAAAGACGATGAGCTGCCCGGAGGAATCTCCCAAGTAGCGAGCGAGCGCCACGAAACTGAGATTCACCGCATTCATCATCAGCTCCAGAGCCATGAAGAGCACAATGAGGTTCTTGCGCGTGAGTACACCCGCCACTCCGATGCTAAAGAGCACGGCGGACAAGAGAAGATAGTGCGAAAGTTGAACGGTCATTCGCTCTCCTGTTTGCGAATGAGCGTCACGGCACCCACGATGGCCAGAAGCAGCAGAACCGAGACGACCTCAAAAGGATAAAGATATTGAGTGAAAAGAAGATGGCCAAGCGTAGCCACCTTTCCAAATCCCGCCGTAAGGTCCGGCGCGCCGAAAGATAGAAGAGAAGAACCCATCGCAATCGTCACGAAGCTGATCGCCAAGAGCAGCAGCGTCGCGATGATTCCGGCCGCTTTCCAACCCTTGGCGATTTGCTCCTCGATTTGTTTCAGATTCAGGAGCATAATCACGAAAAGGACGAGCACAAGTACGGCGCCGGCATAGACGATGATTTGCAGGGCGGCAAGCAAGGGTGCGGCCAAGAGCGCATACAAGCCCGCCAAACAGAAGAGAGTCACAACCAAGGAAAGCGCGCTGGTGATCGGCGACGGCGTGGTGATGACGAACAAAGCGGAGACAATGGAGCCAAGAGCCAGCAGGATGAAGAGAACGAATTCCATAGAAATAGAGGCGTAAGGTGCTCGAAAAATTTTACAGGAAT
This sequence comes from bacterium, assembly GCA_043804575.1. GTDB lineage: Bacteria > Electryoneota > RPQS01 > RPQS01 > DYHQ01 > JAZDIW01. The sequence goes on along the minus strand of JAZDIW010000206.1, from coordinate 7,871 downwards.
ATAGGGAAACGAAAGGAAAAAGTCAATTGTTTTGTGAAGAATTCCTCATGGGCCTGCCCAAGGCCTGCAGTTCCCGGGCAAACTGCTCGGCATTATCAAAACGCCGATAAACGGAAGCGAAGCGAACATACGCCACCTCATCGATCGCCCGCAGCTCCTCCATCACCCATTCCCCGATTTGCCAGGACGCAATTTCGCGGCTGTCGCTTGCTTGCACTCTGCTTTCCACAGAGGTCACAATCTGCTCGATTTGTTCCAGAGCCACCGGCCGTTTCGTGCAAGCGATCTTGATGCCCTTCAGAATTTTCATACGATCAAAGGGCTCGCGAGACCCATTGCTTTTCAGGACGAAAGTGCCCACTTCCTCGACGAACTCGTAGGTCGTGAACCGCCGCCCGCACTTCAAGCACTCTCTGCGCCGACGAACAGCGCTTCCGTCGCGCACGGGCCGCGAGTCAATCACTCTGTCTTCGTCACTATCGCAAAAAGGGCACTTCATCGCTCCCCATATTCTGCTCGCCAGAAATCGGAGAACTTGACCGGAGGCCTGCTTCCATTCTACGGAAGTTCATAGAGAGGAAACTGCCGGCACATCTCCTGAACTTGGTCTTTCACCTTCGCTTCCACTTCCTTATCGTCCAAATGGCTCAGCACATCGTCAATCATTTCTCCGATCCGTCGCATTTCGCTCTCTTTCATGCCTCGCGTCGTCAGCGCCGGCGTGCCCAAACGAATGCCGCTCGTCGTGAAAGGTTTCTCCGGATCAAACGGAATCATATTCTTGTTTACGGTGATTCCCGCCCGCTCCAACGCTCTTTCACAAGCGTTGCCCTTGAGTCCCTTCGGAGTCAGGTCTATCAGCATCAGATGATTGTCCGTCCCACCCGAGACAAGTTTCCAGCCCTTGCTCAGTAAGGCTTCCGCCAGTGCTTTCGCATTTTTTACGATTTGCTCGCAATACTGGCGAAACTCGGGCTTCAGTGCTTCGCCGAACGCAACCGCCTTGGCCGCGATGACATGCATCAGCGGTCCGCCTTGAGCGCCCGGGAAAACCCAACTATCGAGAGCTTCCCAATAGGTCTTGACTTTCGGCATCCCCGAGAGGAGAAGCTCACCGCCCTTCTCACTGGAAACAATCAGTCCTCCTCGCGGCCCTCGCAGCGTCTTGTGCGTCGTCGAAGAAACGGCATGACAATAGGGAAGCGGATCGGAGTGCAGCTTCGTCGCGACAAGTCCGGCGAAGTGCGCCATGTCGCAGATTAGATAGGCCCCTACCTCATCGGCGATTTCTCGAAAGCGCGGGAAATCCCATTCGCGCGGATACGCACTGGCACCGGTCATGATGAGCTTCGGCCGGCTTTCGCGTACGGTTTTGGCAACCCGGTCATAATTGATTCGACCCGTCTCCTTCTCGACGCCAAAGTGCACAACCTGAAAAAGTCGTCCGGAGAAATTGACCGGACTGCCATGCGTCAGGTGCCCGCCGTGAGCCAGATCCATGCCCATGAAAGTGTCGCCGGGCTTCAGAAAAGTCAGATAGACCGCCGTGTTCGCTTGGGCTCCCGAATGAGGTTGGACATTCGCCCAACCGGCATTGAAGAGTCTCTTCGCGCGCTCGATGGCCAATGTTTCCGCTTCGTCCACAAACTCACAGCCGCCGTAATAGCGCTTCTTCGGAAGTCCTTCGGCGTATTTGTTCGTTAAGGCGGTGCCCAAGGCCTCAAGGACCGCAGGGGAAACGAAATTCTCGGACGCAATCAGCTCGAGGGTATTATTCTGCCGTTGATATTCGCCCCGAACGGCTGCATAGACCTCGGGATCGGTTTTCGGAAGATATTGCATGCCCATCTTGCCACTATCGAAACATTTTGGAATCAGAAATCAACTTCTGTCTATTTTCTCAATGCGTCTGAGATGTCGCCCACCTTCGAACTCGGTTGTTAAGAACGCTTGCGCAATCTGCCAAGCCGTTTCCGCATCCACGAATCTCGCGGCGAGGCAGAGGACATTCGCATCATTATGGGCCCGCGCGAGGCGCGCAATCTCGACCGTGAAGCAGACCACGGCTCGAATTCCCCTGTGGCGATTCGCCGTTATGGCCATACCGGCTCCGGTGCCGCAGAAAAAGATGCCGCGTTCCGCCTCCTTTTCGAGAATCTTCCGCACCGCCGAATGCCCGAAGTCAGGATAGTCGGATGATTCCGAAGAATGAGTTCCGACATCGGCCACCTCGTGCCCGGCCTCGAGCAGTCTCTTCTTCAGCTCCTCTTTCAGATAATATCCCGCATGATCCGCGGCGAGCGCGATGCGCACGAAAGCTCCTTCTACTCCGGGATGCGCGGTTTGGTTCGCTGGAACCAACGCTCGTTCATCTCGACGGTCAGGGAAAAGCGCACGAAAGTCTCGAGAGCCCCGAAGTCCTCGCTGCCACGGCGTCCCACCTCGCCCGCGAAATGAAATACTCCCCTTTGCCCCGGAGCAGGCGCGGAGAAACCCACGGCTCCTCCGAGGTCAACTGCGCTCTCCCCATTTTGCTCCGGCCAGTAGTGTTGCCGGTAGAATAGCCCGGCCCGATAACCCCATCGCTGCAGGGGCGCAGCACGAACGCCCGCACGCGCAAGCTTCTCGACTCCGAGAGAAAGCCAGAGGGGTGATTGTGGAGTTCGCGAGTCTCGAGGCCCCAAATCGCCCTTTTCCCACAGGCCGAATCTTCCATCACCGACTACCACCCAACCCGGCGAGAATTCCAGCGCGACTCCAGCTCCCCATTCGCCGGGGCCCGAACCGGACTTCTCCTCTTCGGCCACGGAATCCTGCTCAATGTAGCTGAATTTGGTGATCCAATTCCCCTCTTGACGCGGCCGAAACAGCGCACCCAGAGACAGTCTTGGATGCGGCTGATAAAGCACTCCGATCGTTGCCACCCAAGAGCGCCAGGAATCATCGAAGTGGAATTCGGCATCCTGCCAATCCGACGAGGTAAAGTCTATGGTTGTCCATCGCTCAGTGCGCCTGAACGCATAACCCACGGCGACTCCAAAAGAGACCTTCTCAGATAGGCGCAGTCCACTAACGAACTGCGCTTCTGCCTCGCCTCCCGCCGTTCGAATGCGCTCCTCATAGAGTTTGTGCAGATCTTCTCCTCCCCATTGAAAGGTTCTCACATCCATTCGCCGCGTCGGTACAAAAGCCAATCCCACTTTCCAAACCGGGCTGACGGGAAAATAAAGCTGAAAGACCTGCCATCCCGCTTCCGCATCGGCGTCGGTTTCACCTCCGCTCTGCGTTGACCAAAATCCCAGGCGTCCCCCGAAGGCAACCTGCGCGCCCGGAATCAAAGCGACAAGTGCGGGATTGGAGAAATTAGCGCCTTGAGTATCGGCCAGAGCAAGACCTCCTCCACCAAGGCCGATGGCGCGCGTACCGCCCAAAACGAGCGGTTCCCCCAGAGCATTCGCGCCATAGATGGAGCCGCCCGCCATGGCAAGGTGCAAAGGCCAAAGCAGTAGCAGCGCGATTATTGAATAGTGGCGTACCAAATTCGGAGCTCCGGAACAACGGTTGTGTCGCTTGCCAACCGGTTATAAAAAATGCGACGCCCCAGCGCTTGAGCTTCCGCTGAAGACACGATGAAAAAGCCGCAATTCGTCTCGGGATCTTGCACCCAGTCGGATACGAGCAAGGTCACATCGAAAACGACTTTCTCATTATTGATGTCGAAGGCCGATGAGATAACCGAAATCTGGTCGGTGACGGTGGAATCGGGATCTGTCTGCCAGGATTTTGTTTTCAGTGTGCCGTGTTTGAGAAGCGTGATGTCACCAAAATTGGCCTCGCTAAGGTTATCCGTCCAAAGCGTAAGCTCCGCATGAACGACAGACGCACCGTACTGAGGCAAAGCATCTTCCAAAGGAAAATAGAGTAACAGCCGCTGCGATACGCCCTGCGTGAGTGCCATGCGACCTTCGATGGGAGGTTGCCAGTCCCACGCCAAATAGGCATCATCCTGAGGCGTCACGAAAGTATCAAGCGGCGATTCCTCCCACTCGCCTTGGTCATTCGTGTCGTACCGCACGCCGTAGAGATAGAGAGCCGGCCCATAGCCGATGCCCGACTCGCCACTGTAGAACTCGCGCAAGAATCTCGCCGTATCTTCCGGCACGGGCGTTTGAGCCTGTTGAATCCAGATGCCCCAATTGAGCGTATCGCCCTCAATCCATTTCGCCACCAAAGTATCCGGCAGGCGAGCTTCAAACGAGTCCGTCGCTCCCGCACTCATGGGCAAACGATCCAAAATGAACGGGTAGTCTTCATAGCTGGGCATGTTGTCCACACGCACGCTGTCTTCCGCCCACGGGTCGGTGATGAGCCGAATCGAAGCATACTCTTGTTCTTCGGTTCCCGCAGGCAAAGTCGCCACACCTCTCAGAACCAACCGATTGGAATCCACGCGGAAGCTATCCGGCAGGACGGATGAAGGCTCGAAACGAAGCAGACAAACCGCCCCAAAATTCCCTGCACGACCCCATTGCAACGATAGGCCGTACCCATTCGACACCGGAGGTCGCCATACCGTGTCTTGAGCACAGGTCACAGGGACAGCATCAAACTCTACATCGGAGTGCGGTCCGGTTGCCTGAATGCCTATCGAAGTCTCGCGCTGCGCGCAACCGACAAGGAAAAGGCATGCGAGGATAAGGTAGACAGCTTTCTTCGTCGTCAGGTGCTCCAAGTTAGGTGAGCTCGCAAGGTGCCATAAATGTAAGAAATGATTTTCACAATGTCAACGAAGCAATCTCGCCGCCTCCGCCGCCAACAATGGGCAAGAAGCCAGTGCGATTTCGCTCAAGTCGTACGAATCCAATAGCGTCCGTGGGATACGGTTCCGACGGCTCGCCCTTTCAACTTCCATCCGGCGAAAGGAGTATTGCGTGATTTGCTGAGGAAATCGTCGGGATCGACCGTCCACTCGGCTTCTGAATCAATGATAGTCAAATCCGCTTTCTCTCCCACCGCGATGCGGACAGCCGGCAACCGTAAGACCTGCCGCGGGGCCGTCGAGACCCTTTCTATCAAGGCATTCAGAGAAAGATGGCGGGGGCATAGATGAGTGAAACAAAGTCCCAGAGCCGTCTCCAGACCAATCACCCCAAAGGGAGCCTGATCGAAATCCGAGGCTTTCTCTTCAAAGGAATGCGGCGCATGATCCGTCGCAATGGCATCAATCGTTCCATCTGCCAGAGCTTCAAGGCAAGCCAGGCGATCCGCTTCCTCTCGAAGAGGAGGATTCATCTTCATGGAAGTGTCAAAAGTCGAGCAGGCTTCAGCAGTCAGCAAGAGATGATGCGGCGCCACTTCCGCCGTGGCGCGAATCCCGCGCATCTTTGCCCACCGCAGCCATTCGACGGATGCGGCCGTTGACACATGACAGATATGAACTCGCGCCCCCGTATATTCGGCCAGCAAGAGTGCGCGAAGCACTCCGAGTGTTTCCGCTACGGCGGGCATGCCCGCTAATCCCAATTTCGTCGCGACCGCTCCTTCGTGCATCACACCGCTGGCTGCCAAGTCGCGATCCTCGGCATGTTCACAGATAACCGCACCCAACATCTCCGCGTATTCGAGAGCGTGACGCAGAAGCCAACTGCTGGCGACCGGCGAGCCATCATCCGAAAATGCGCGCACGCCGTGTTCAGAAAGCTCGGCCATCTCCACGAGCTCTTTGCCCTGCCGCCCTTTGGAAACGGCGGCAATCACCTGCAAATCGATTGGGAAAGACTCCGCGCGGCTCTTCACCCAACTGACAATGCCCGCGTGATCCAGAGGAGGCGTCGTATTCGGCATCATGGCGACGCCTGTGAATCCGCCGCCGAGCGCTGCCTGGCACCCGCTGGCGACCGTTTCCGCCACCTCTTTGCCGGGTTCGCGAAAATGGACATGCAGATCAAACCAGCCCGGCGTGATGAGCTTGTCTTTCAGGTCGATTCGCTCGGCTCCTTGAATCTCTTCGGCCTCTCCAATTCGTGTGAGCCTACCGTTTTCAATGGTGAGGTCCGCCACTGTATCCAACGGCACGGATGGATCCACAATGCGCGCACCCGTCAATTGCACGCAACTGGCCGGCTTCAGTTGCAGAACATTTTCATTCGATTCCATGAACCGCCTTTGGAAGTTTTGATTATTGCTTCGCTCCGCTTAAGAGATAGAGAACCGCCATGCGCACGGCCACGCCGTTCGTCACCTGATCCAAAATCAGGGAATGTTCGCTGTCGGCCACATCGCTTGTCAGCTCGATGCCGCGATTGATAGGACCGGGATGAAGAATGGTCAGCGGCCTCTGAGCCTTTTCCAAGCGAGCTCGGGTTACGCCGAAATATTTCTGATATTCTCGCAGCGACGGAAACAGCCCGGCCTCTTGCCGCTCCAATTGCAGCCGCAGCACATTCAGAACATCGCTATGCGCGATCGCCTCGTCAATCGAATGCGTCACCTCAACGCCCAGTGCCGCGATTCCCTGCGGGATCAAGGTCGCAGGACCGCATACCGTCACATGGACGCCCAACTTCTTCAGCCCGTAGATATTCGAGAGCGCCACGCGCGAGTGCGCAATATCACCGACAATCGTCACCCTCAACCCCTTCAGGTTGCCGAACTTGTGACGAAGAGTCAGCATGTCCAGCAGGGCCTGCGTCGGATGTTCGTGACTGCCGTCACCCGCATTGATAATCACCGACTCCAAATAGCGAGCCAAGAAATGGGGCGCACCGGCCGCTCGGTGCCGCATGACCACGACATCGATCCTCATGGCCTCGATGTTGCGCGCCGTATCCAAGAGCGTTTCGCCTTTGGACAGAGAGGACCCTGCCGACGAGAAATTCACCGTGTCCGCCGACAATCTCTTTTCCGCAAGTTCAAAAGAGATGCGAGTGCGCGTCGAGCTTTCAAAGAAGAGATTCACCACCGTCACGCCGCGAAGCGTCGGCACTTTTCGAATGGGCCTGTCCAAAATTTCCTTCATGCTCTCTGCGGTGTCGAGAATTCTTACGATGTCGTCCGCGTCATAATCCTCCAAACCCAACAGGTGCTTATGAGGAAAAGAACTCATGCTGTAACCTCCACCAAAAGGACGGCATCTTCGCCGTCAATCTCTTGCATTCGGACACGAACCTCTTCATTGATTGAGGTCGGGATGTTTTTGCCGATGAAATCCGGGCGGAGCGGCATCTCGCGATGACCGCGATCCACCAGAACCGCAAGCTGAATTCGTCGCGGACGCCCGAAATCCATCAGGGCATCGAGCGCCGCCCTCGCCGTGCGCCCCGTATAGAGAACATCGTCCACCAGGATCAGATTCATATCGTAGATGTCAAAGGGAATCTCCGTCACCTGCACCTTCGGATGCTTGAGCCTTGTGCGGAAATCATCCCGATAGAGAGTCACATCGAGCGTGCCCAGCGGAACGGCCCTGCCTTCCGCCAGTTCGATTTTCTTGGCCAACCGCTTCGCCAGGAAGACGCCGCGCGTTTGCATACCGACAATGACCAGGTTTTCCGCGCCCCGATTCCGCTCGACAATCTCATGGGCAAGACGCGTCAGCGTCCGGTCAAAACCCTGAGCATCCACGAGGACGGATTTCAGCTTGTAGTCCATTAGGCCCTCAAAAAAAGAGAGCCTCCAACCCCGAAGGGCGGGAGGCTCTTGAAAAATGAACTTGGAATAGTTTCCCTTGCCGAGCTCACGGTTTCAGCTTAAAGGGTTGCTGGTTTTGTGATGGCGTCTGAATGGTATTCGTGCCTAATATAAGAAGGATTTCGGAAGAATGCAACTCATTGAATCACTTGCCAAGGAGGTAAATGATATTCGCGCCAATC